>NZ_JBHZGN010000020.1:0-123478 GCF_049334135.1 Metapseudomonas cellulosilytica
ACTATCTACGTCGCAAGCTCGAGGCCTAAGGGTGGATACGGCTTCCTGACCCTCCCCCGATGATCAGTCGGGGACTATCGCTCTTTGAAAGGACGCTAGTCGAGATACAAGGGTGGATAACGCTTTTCTATCCACCATCGGAGCCGGGCCAGGCCGTGTTGGTGGATAGAAAAGCGTTATCCACCCTACGATCCCGCCCCCATGCATCCAAACAAAAAGCCCCGCATTGGCGGGGCTTTTGCGTTCATGCCGACTCAGGCACTGCGGCTTTCTTGTTTCGACCCGGGCTCAGTCATCCAGACCAAGGGCGGCGAAGGCCTGGAGGATCTTCGCCTGCACCTCGTCGATGCTGAGGCTGGTGGAGTCCAGGATCATCGCGTCCGGGGCCGGCTTGAGCGGAGCCACCGAGCGCTGGCTGTCACGTTCGTCACGCTCCTGGATCTCCGTCAGCAGGGACACCATGTCGGCTTCCATGCCCTTGCCCTTGAGCTGCAAGTAACGGCGACGGGCGCGCTCTTCAGCACTGGCGGTGAGGAAGATCTTCAGCTGCGCCTGAGGGAACACCACGGTGCCCATGTCGCGGCCGTCGGCCACCAGGCCGGGGGCTTCGAGGAAGGCCCGCTGGCGTTGTAGCAGGGCGTCGCGCACGGCTGGCAGCGCCGCGACCTGGGAGGCGCCGGCGCCCACCTGTTCGGAACGGATCACGTCGGTGACGTCTTCGCCTTCCAGGATAATGCGCTGCCCACCACCGGCGATGGCATTGAACTGCACGTCCAGATGCGCCGCGAGGACCTTGAGGGATTCCTCGTTGGTCAGGTCGACGCCATGGTTACGCGCAGCGAAGGCCAGCAGGCGGTACAGCGCACCGGAGTCCAGCAGACGCCAGCCCAGGCGCTTGGCCAGAAGGCCGGCGACCGTGCCCTTGCCGGAACCGCTGGGACCGTCGATGGCGATCACGGGCACATTGGCGTTCATGCCTTGCCCTCTTCCGCCACACGGATGCCGGCCTGGGCCGCCAGCCCGAGGAAGTTCGGGAAGGAGGTGGCGACGTTGGCGCAGTCATGGATGCGGATCGGTGCGCTGGCGCGCAGCGAGGCCACGCTGAAAGACATGGCGATACGGTGGTCGCCGTGACTCCAGACTTCGCCGCCGCCCATGGGGCCGCCTTCGATGACGATGCCGTCCGGGGTCGGCTCGGCTTTTACGCCCAGGGCGATCAGGCCGTCGGCCATTACCTGGATGCGGTCGGATTCCTTCACCCGCAGTTCCTCGGCGCCGCGCAGCACAGTGCGGCCTTCGGCGCAGGCGGCGGCGACGAAGAGCACGGGGAACTCGTCGATGGCCAGCGGCACCAGGTCTTCGGGAATGTCGATGCCCTTCAGCTTGGCCGCGCGCACGCGGATGTCGGCCACCGGCTCACCGCCGACTTCACGCTGGTTCTCCAGGGTGATGTCGCCGCCCATCAGCTTGAGGATGTCGATCACGCCGGTACGGGTGGGGTTGATGCCTACGTGTTCCAGCACCAGTTCGGAGCCTTCGGCGATGCTCGCAGCCACCAGGAAGAAGGCGGCCGAGGAGATGTCCGCCGGCACTTCGATGCGGGAAGCGCTGAGCTTGTGGCCGCTCTCGACGGTGGCAGTGTTGCCGTCCACCTTCACCGGGTAACCGAAGCCCTGGAGCATGCGCTCGGTGTGGTCACGGGTCGGTGCCGGCTCGCTGACGGCGGTTTCGCCGGCGGCGTAGAGGCCGGCGAGCAGCAGGCAGGATTTCACCTGGGCGCTGGCCATGGGCATTTCGTAGCTCATGCCGGTCAGGCGCTGGCCGCCACGGATGGTCAGTGGCGGACGGCCTTCGGCGCCGGTCTCGATCACCGCGCCCATCTCGCGCAGGGGCTTGGCCACGCGGTTCATCGGGCGCTTGGACAGCGAGGCGTCGCCGGTCAGGGTGGTGTCGAACGGCTGAGCCGCCAGCAGGCCGCTGAGCAGGCGCATGGAGGTGCCGGAGTTGCCGAGGTAGAGCGGGCCGGGCGGCGGCTTCAGGCCGTGCAGGCCGACGCCGTGGATGGTCACGCGGCCATGGTGCGGCCCTTCGATGACCACGCCCATGTCGCGGAAGGCCTGCAGGGTCGCCAGGGCGTCTTCGCCCTCGAGGAAGCCTTCGACTTCGGTGGTCCCGATGGCCAGGGAGCCGAGCATGATGGAACGGTGAGAAATGGACTTGTCGCCCGGTACGCGAACACGTCCGGCGAGTTGGCCACCCGGCTGCGCCAGGTAAATCAGGTCGTTGTTGTGCATGGCGTCCACATAGGCCCTGCGGGCCAGAATTTTACTGAAATGCTCGCGGGCGAAGCGGGCGCGGGTGAACACGCCCAACAATTCATGCCCGTCCCCAGCGTCGACCGCGCCGCGCAGGGCGTCGAGGTCGGCGCGAAATGCGTCCAGGATGCGCAGCACGGCGTCGCGGTTGGCGAGGAAGATGTCGTGCCACATCACCGGGTCGCTGCCGGCGATCCGCGTGAAGTCGCGGAAACCGCCGGCGGCGTAACGGAATATCTCCAGATTCTCGCTGCGCTTGGCCAGCGAGTCGACCAGCCCGAATGCCAGCAGGTGCGGCAGGTGGCTGGTCGCTGCGAGCACCTCGTCGTGGTGCTCGACTTCCATATGTTCAACGTCCGCACCCAGGGCGCGCCAGAGCTGGTCGACACACTGCAGGGCGGCGGAATCGGTGTTCTCCACCGGCGTGAGGATCACCTTGTGGCGGCGGAACAGGCTGGCGTTGGCCGCCTCTACCCCGCTCTTCTCCGAGCCGGCGATCGGGTGACCGGGGACGAAGCGCGCCGGCATGCCGTCGAAGACCCGGTGCGCCGCGCGTACCACGTTGCCCTTGGCGCTGCCGACATCGGTCAGCACGGCGTCGCCCAGGTCGAGCTTCGCCAGGTCCCCGAGGAGCTTTTCCATGGCCAGGATGGGTACCGCCAGCTGGATCACGTCCGCACCGTGGCAAGCCGCGGCGAGGTCACTCTCGCAACGGTCGACCACGCCGGTTTCGACGGCGATGCGGCAGGACTCCTGGTCCTTGTCGACACCCACCACTTCGGTGAACAGGCCCTTTTCACGCAGCCCCTTGGCGAAGGAGCCGCCGATCAGGCCGAGACCGATCACCACCAGGCGCCCGAAGATAGGGGCGCCCTGTTGCACGGTCATGACATCAGCCACGGCCGAGCACCTTGGCCAGGGCTTCCAGGCAGCGGGCGTTCTCTTCCGGCAGGCCGATGGAGACGCGCAGGAAGGTCGGCATGCCGTAGCCGGCCACCGGACGCAGGATCACCCCTTCGCGCAGCATGGCCTGGTTGATCGGCGCCGCGTCGCGGCCGAAGTCGACGGCGATGAAGTTGCCCTTGGAGGGAATCCAGGACAGCCCCAGGGTGCGGAAGCCTTCTTCCAGCTGGAGCATGCCGGCATCGTTGACGCGGCGGCTCTCGGCCAGGTAGTCGGCGTCATCCAGCGCGGCGCAGGCGGCGGTCAGGGCCAGGCTGTTGACGTTGAAGGGCTGGCGCACGCGGTTCAGCACGTCGGCCACCTGGGCGCTGGACAGGCCGTAGCCCACCCGTAGCGCGGCCAGGCCATAGGCCTTGGAGAAGGTGCGGGACACCAGCAGGTTCGGATAACGGCCCAGATAGTTAAGGCCGTCGGGCAACTCATCGCCCTCGGCGTATTCGATGTAGGCCTCGTCCAGCACTACCAGGACGTTTTCCGGCACCTTGGCGAGGAAGTCTTCCAGCGCCGCCGGACCGAACCAGGTGCCAGTGGGGTTGTTCGGGTTGGCAATGAAGACCACACGGGTATTGGTGTCGACGGCCGCCAGCATGGCCGGCAGGTCATGACCCCAGTCCTTGGCCGGAACCACCTTGCCGGTGGCGCCCACGGCCTGGGTGGCGATGGGATAGACGGCGAAGGCGTGCTCGCTGAACACGGCGTTGAGTCCGGGGGCCAGGTAGGCGCGGGCCACCAGGTCGAGAATGTCGTTCGACCCATTGCCCAGGGTCACCTGGGCCGGGGTCACGCCGCAGCGCTCGGCCAGGCGGCGCTTGAGCTCGAATCCGTTGCCGTCGGGGTAGCGGGTCAGCTCGGCCAGCTCATTGCGGATGGCCTCCAGGGCCTTGGGGCTCGGGCCGAGGGGGTTCTCATTGCTGGCCAGTTTGACGATGCCGGCCGGATCGAGGTCCAGCTCGCGGGCCAGTTCATCCACCGGCTTGCCGGGAACGTAGGGCGAAAGTTTCTGCACGCCCGGCTGGGCAAGGGCGAGGAAGTCACACGACATAGCTACAAGCCTCAAGTTACAAGCCGCAAGTCAAGCCACACGCCGCTCCGCTTGCAGCTTGAGGCTTGCAGCTTGCCGCTACTGATTAGAGCACCGCTTTGGGGTAGGAACCCAGCACCTTCAGGGCAACGGCTTCCTGGTTGATCTTCTCCAGCACGTCCTTGATCAGCGGGTCGCGGTGGTGGCCGACGAAGTCGATGAAGAACACGTAGGTCCACTTGCCGCTGCGGGACGGGCGGGTCTCGATGCGGGTCAGGTCGATGCCGTTGTTGTGGAACGGAACCAGGAGTTCGTGCAGGGCGCCCGGCTTGTTGCGCATGGAGACGATGATGGAGGTCTTGTCGTCGCCGGTGGGCGGCACTTCCTGGTTGCCGATGATGAGGAAGCGCGTGGAGTTGTCCGGGCGGTCCTCGATCTTTTCGCAGAGCTTGGTCAGGCCATAGAGGCCGGCCGCCATGTCACCGGCGATGGCCGCCGAGTTCCACTCGCTCTTCACCCTTTTCGCCGCGTCGGCGTTGCTGGATACCGCCACGCGCTCGACATTCGGGTAGTGGGCGTCCAGCCACTTGCGGCACTGGGCCAGGGACTGTGCGTGGGAGTAGATGCGGGTGATGTTGTCGGTCTTGGTGGTCTCGCCCACCAGCAGGTGGTGGTGAATGCGCAGCTCCACCTCGCCACAGATCACCATGTCGTGCTCGAGGAAGCTGTCCAGGGTGTGGTTCACCGCACCCTCGGTGGAGTTCTCCACCGGCACCACGCCGAAGTTCACCGCGCCGGCGGCCACTTCGCGGAACACTTCGTCGATGGCAGCCATTGGCGAACTGATCACCGCATGGCCGAAATGCTTGAGCGCCGCGGCCTGGGTGAAGGTGCCTTCCGGGCCGAGGTACGCGACCTTGAGCGGCTGCTCCAGGGCCAGGCAGGAGGACATGATTTCGCGGAACAGCCGCGCCATCTCTTCGTTGTCCAGCGGGCCCTTGTTGCGATCCATGATGTGCTTGAGCACCCAGGCTTCGCGCTCGGGGCGGTAGAAGACCGGCGTCTCGCCCTCGGGCAGGGAGGCCATCTTCACCCGCGCCACATCCTGGGCGCAGCGGGCACGCTCGCTGATCAGTTCGAGGATCTTCTCGTCGAGGCTGTCGATGCGCAGGCGCAGCGCCTTGAGTTCCTGCTCGGACATCAGCCGCGCTCCTTCTCGAACTCCGCCATGTAGGCCACCAGGGCTTCAACCGCGTCGAGGCCGACGGCGTTGTAGATAGAGGCACGCATGCCACCGACCGAGCGATGGCCCTTGAGGTTCAGCAGGCCACGGGCGTCGGCGCCGACGAGGAAGTCCTTGTCCAGGCGCTCGTCGGCCAGGCGGAACGGAACGTTCATCCAGGAGCGGGCGTTGTGGGAAATCGGGTTGGTGTAGAAGTCGCTCTGGTCGATGAAGCCGTAGAGCAGTTCCTTCTTCGCCTTGTTGCGCTGTTCCATGGCCTCGACGCCGCCCTGCTCCTTCAGCCACTCGAACACGAGGCCCGAGAGGTACCAGGAGAAGGTGGCCGGGGTGTTGTACATGGAGCCGTTATCGGCGGCGACCTTGTAATTGAGCATGGTCGGGCAGCTGGCGCGGGCGCGGCCGAGCAGGTCTTCGCGGACGATGACCACCACCAGGCCACTCGGGCCGATGTTCTTTTGCGCGCCGGCGTAGATCAGACCGAAGCGGGAAACGTCCAGCGAGCGGGAGAGGATGTCCGAGGACATGTCCACCACCAGGGGCACGTCGCCCACTTCCGGAATCCAGTCGAACTGCAGGCCGCCGATGGTTTCGTTGGAGGCGTAGTGCAGGTAGGCGGCGTCCTTGGACAGCTGCCACTCGTTCTGGCCGGGGATGGCGAAGTAGTCGTAGCCCTTGGCGCTGGCGGCGACGTTCACGCGACCGAAGCGGCTGGCCTCTTCCAGGCTCTTCTTCGACCAGATGCCGGTTTCGACATAGTCGGCGACGCCGTTCTCCGGCAGCAGGTTCAGCGGAATCTCGGCGAATTGCTGGCTGGCGCCGCCCTGGAGGAACAGCACCTTGTAGTTGGAGGGGATGGACATCAAGTCGCGCAGGTCCTGCTCGGCCTTCTCGGCGATGGCAACGTAGTCATCGCTGCGGTGGCTCATTTCCATGACGGACAGGCCTTTGCCCTGCCAATCGAGGAGTTCCGCCTGGGCGCGTTGCAGAACAGCTTCCGGAAGCGCGGCCGGGCCGGCGCAGAAGTTAAAGGCTCGCTTGCTCACATCCACTCTCACTGGGTAGCGCGGGGACACCAGTGCCCCCGCCGATTGTCATCTACCGAATGGACAGGCCGGCGACGGCCCGCCCGGTTCACAACTGTTACTCGTCGCCAGCCGGCTGGGCGTCGTCTTGCTGAACGTCGTCCGCCTCGGCATCGGCCACGGCGTCGACGGTCGGATCAAAGCCTTCCAGCTCTTCGTCCTCGTCATCGCCGGACGGCTCCTGCACGCGCTCCAGGCCGACCAGGGTCTCGTCCTTGGCCAGCTTGATCAGGGTCACGCCCTGGGTGTTGCGGCTGGAGCTGGAGACCTCGTCAACGCGGGTACGCACCAGGGTGCCCTGGTCGGAAATCAGCATGATTTCCTCACCGTCCTGCACCTGTACGGCGCCCACCAGCTTGCCGTTGCGCTCGTTGGTGACCATGGCGATCACGCCCTGCCCGCCGCGGCCGCGACGCGGGTAGTCGTCCAGCGGGGTGCGCTTGCCGTAGCCACGTTCGGAGGCGGAGAGGATCTGCGCGCCTGCTTCCGGAATCAGCATGGAGATCAGGCTCTGGCCTTCCGGCAGGCGCATGCCGCGCACGCCGCGGGCGGTACGGCCCATGGTGCGCACGTGTTTTTCCTTGAAGCGGATGACCTTGCCGCCATCGGAGAAGAGCATGACTTCCTTGGCGCCGTCGGTGATGGCCGCGGCGATCAGGGTGTCGCCCTCTTCCAGTTTCAGGGCGATCAGGCCGCTGGTACGGGGCTTGCTGAACTGCACCAGCGGGGTCTTCTTCACGGTACCGAAGGCGGTGGCCATGAAGATGTAGGCGCCGGTGGGCTCGTCCTGCTCGTCGTCGAGGTCGGCGCTCTCGTCGTCGCCACCTTCGGCTTCGACCACTTCGCCCTCGATCACCAGGCCTTCGTTCTCTTCCAGGTCTTCGTCAGCACCGGCGCTCTGCTGCAGGGCTTCCAGGTCGATCTGCAGCATCGCGGTGATGCGTTCGCCCTCGTCCAGCGGCAGCAGGTTGACCAGCGGACGGCCCCGCGCGGTGCGGGAGGCTTCCGGAATCTCGAAGGTGCGCAGCCAGTAGACCTTGCCCTTGCTGGAGAACAGCAGGAGGGTGGCATGGCTGTTGGCGACCAGCAGGTGTTCGATGTAGTCCTCGTCCTTCACCCCGGTGGCCGACTTGCCTTTGCCGCCACGGCGCTGGGCCTGGTAGGCGGCCAGCGGCTGGGACTTGGCGTAGCCGCCGTGGGAGATGGTGACGACGCGCTCTTCTTCGGTGATCAGGTCGGCGATGGTCAGGTCCACCTGGGACGCGACGATCTCGGTGCGGCGGGCATCGCCGAACTCGGCCTTCACCTTCTCCAGCTCTTCGCGGATGACTTCCATCAGGCGCTCGGGGCTGGTGAGGATGCGGATCAGCTCACCGATCAGGGTGAGGATTTCCTGGTACTCGGCCAGCAGCTTCTCGTGCTCCAGGCCGGTCAGGCGGTGCAGGCGCAGTTCCAGGATGGCCTGGGCCTGCTCCGGGGACAGGTAGTACTTGCCGTCACGCAGGCCGTACTGCGAGTCCAGGTCTTCCGGGCGGCAGGCGTCGGCGCCGGCGCGCTCGACCATGGCTTCCACCGCGCTGGATTCCCAAGGGGTGGCGATCAGGCGTTCCTTGGCATCGGCCGGGGTCGGCGAGGACTTGATCAGCTCGATCACCGGGTCGATGTTGGACAGCGCGACAGCCTGGCCTTCGAGGATGTGGCCGCGCTCACGGGCCTTGCGCAGCTCGTAGACGGTCCGGCGGGTCACCACTTCGCGGCGGTGACGGATGAACACCTCGAGCATGTCCTTCAGGTTCAGCGTGCGCGGCTGGCCATCGACCAGTGCCACCACGTTGATGCCGAACACGCTCTGCATCTGGGTCTGGGCATAGAGGTTGTTCAGGACGACCTCGCCCACTTCGCCACGGCGCAGTTCGATCACCACGCGCATACCGTCCTTGTCGGACTCGTCGCGCAGTTCGGTGATGCCTTCGAGCTTCTTCTCCTTGACCAGCTCGGCGATCTTCTCGATCAGGCGCGCCTTGTTCAGCTGGTAGGGCAGCTCGGTGACCACGATCTGCTGGCGGCCGCCGCCCTTCTCCATGTCCTCGATTTCGGCGCGGGCACGTATATAGATGCGGCCACGGCCGGTGCGGTAGGCCTCGATGATGCCGGCGCGGCCGTTGATGATGCCCGCGGTGGGGAAGTCCGGACCCGGGATGTACTTCATCAGTTCATCGACCGAGAGCTCGGAGTTGTCCATCAGCGCCAGGCAGCCGTCGATGACCTCGCTCAGGTTGTGCGGCGGGATGTTGGTGGCCATGCCCACGGCGATACCGCTGGAACCGTTGACCAGCAGGTTGGGGATCTTGGTCGGCATGACCGCGGGAATCTGTTCGGTGCCGTCGTAGTTGGGCACCCAGTCCACGGTTTCCTTTTCCAGGTCGGCCAGCAACTCGTGGGCCAGTTTGGACATGCGCACTTCGGTGTATCGCATGGCCGCAGCGTTGTCGCCGTCCACCGAACCGAAGTTGCCCTGGCCATCCACCAGCAGGTAGCGCAGCGAGAAAGGCTGGGCCATGCGGACGATGGTGTCGTATACCGCGGTGTCGCCGTGCGGGTGGTACTTACCGATCACGTCACCGACCACACGGGCGGACTTCTTGTAGGGTTTGTTCCAGTCGTTGCCCAGTTCGCTCATCGCGTAGAGGACGCGACGGTGCACCGGCTTCAGGCCGTCGCGCGCGTCCGGCAAGGCACGCCCGACGATCACGCTCATCGCGTAGTCGAGGTAGGACTGTTTCAGCTCGTCTTCGATATTGACCGGGAGGATTTCTTTGGCCAGTTCGCCCATGAGAAGCCTGGTTCCTTTTTCTGATGAAACTCCGCCCCACTCGTCCTGAGCGGCGCGAAGCTCGTCACTGCGGCCGAATGCGGCAGCGACTCACGACAAATCAACGAGTTAAGCCAAGGATCTGTGCAATTTCGCCGCCTCGATGGAGGGGCGGCAATAACTGCCGGAGCTTACCACAGTCACCGCCTTGCACCTACCCCGCCGGGCGGTCCGCCGGCAGGGTGAAATGCCGCACCAGCAAGCAAAGTGAACACGTCGCGAGCGAAGGTCAGGCAAGGCGAAAGCAGACGCAAAAGCGCAGTTTACGAGTGGTAAATGAGCATTTTGAGGCTGCTTTCAACGCAGCATCACCGAGCGCAGCAGTGTTCACGCAGCTTGCAGGCTCAGTGCAGGCGTTTGCGACACATCAATTGGGCCATCTTGGCGGCGTCGGGACGCTCGACCACGCCCTTCTCGGTCACGATGGCATCGATCAGGTCAGCCGGAGTCACGTCGAACACCGGATTCACCGCATGGACTTCCGCCGCGACGCGACGCCCACCCAGGTCCAGCAGTTCGGAGCCATCACGCTCCTCGATCGGGATGTCGTCACCGCTCTCCAGGGACATGTCGATGGTGGAACTGGGCGCCACCACCATGAAGCGCACACCGTGGTGCATGGCGTTGACCGCGAGCTGGTACGTGCCGATCTTGTTCGCCACGTCGCCATTGGCGGTAATGCGGTCGGCGCCGACGATGACCCAGGTGATGCCGGCGGTCTTCATCAGGTGGGCGGCGGCGGCATCGGCGTTGAGGCTCACCGGCACACCCTCGTTGGCCAGTTCCCAGGCGGTCAGGCGGGCGCCCTGCAGCCAGGGCCGGGTTTCGTCGGCGTAGACCCGCTCCACCAGGCCATCCAGATGCGCGGCACGGATCACCCCAAGGGCGGTACCGAAACCGCCGGTGGCCAAGGCACCGGTGTTGCAGTGGGTCAAAAGCGCCTGGGGACTGCCCTGGTGCTTGCGGATCAGCTCCATGCCCAACTGGGCCATGGTCAGATTGGCCTCGCGGTCGCTCTCGTGGATGGAGATGGCCTCCGCCTCCAGCGCCTGCAGCGGGGTTTCGCCGTCGCGCACGCGTTCCAGCCGTTCGCGCATGCGGTTCAGCGCCCAGAACAGGTTGACCGCCGTAGGCCGGGACTCGGAAAGCACCTTGAAGTCGGCCTCCAGGGCCGCGCGCCAGTCGCCACCGGCGGCGATGCGCGCCCGGGCACCCAGCACCACGCCATAAGCGGCGCTGATGCCGATGGCCGGTGCTCCGCGCACCACCATCTGGCGAATGGCCTGGGCAACGCCCTCGGCGGACTCATAGGACAGCCAGATTTCCTCGGCAGGCAGCAGGCGCTGGTCAAGCAAATGGAGCACGCCGTCCCGCCAGTCGATGGCCTTGACCTTCTCGGCCGCTAACAATTGTTCACGCATCGACCACCTCGCCACCCGTAACTCGCGGAAAAACCGCAGATTATAGCGAGCCGGAGCCCTTCTGGCTCGGGTATACTGCCGCCACTTCATTTTGCGCCCGGGATGCGCCCCCATGCCCAGTTCCAACGCTCCGCTCGATCTGCTCCTGCTCCCGTCCTGGATAGTCCCGGTGGAACCCGCCGGCGTGGTGCTGCGGGATCACGCGCTGGGGATCCGTGACGGCCGCATCGCCCTGCTGGCACCGCGGGAGATCGCGCTGCGCCATGAGGCCCATGAGCGCCGCGAACTGCCCGGCATGCTACTGGCACCGGGCCTGATCAATGCCCATGGGCACGCCGCCATGACGCTGTTCCGCGGCCTGGCCGACGACCTGCCGCTGATGACCTGGCTACAGGAACACATCTGGCCCGCCGAAGCCAAGTGGGTCGATGAAACATTCGTCCGGGACGGCACCGAACTGGCCGTGGCCGAGCAGATCAAAGGCGGCATCAGCTGCTTCTCCGACATGTACTTCTTTCCGGACCAGTCCAGCGCCGCCATCCATGCCGCCGGCATCAAGGCGCAGCTGGCCATTCCGGTGCTGGACTTCCCCATTCCCGGCGCGGTCGATGCCGCCGAAGCCATCCGCCGCGGCGTCGAACTGTTCAGTGACCTCAAGCACCACCCGCGAATCAAGGTCGCCTTCGGTCCCCACGCCCCCTACAGCGTCAGCGACGACAAACTGGAAAGCATCCGTGTGCTGGCCGAAGAACTGGACGCAGGGATCCACATGCACGTCCAGGAAACCGCCTTCGAGGTCCAGCAGAGCCTCGAACAGCGCGGCGAGCGCCCGGTGGCGCGGCTCGCCCGCCTGGGCCTGCTGGGCCCGCGCTTCCAGGCCGTGCACATGACCCAGCTGGACGAGGCCGACCTGACCATGCTGGTGGAAAGCAACAGCAGCGTGATCCACTGCCCGGAATCCAATCTCAAGCTGGCCAGCGGTTTCTGCCCGGTGGAACGCCTCTGGCAGGCCGGCGTGAATGTCGCCATTGGCACCGACGGCGCAGCCAGCAACAATGACCTGGACCTGCTCGGCGAAACCCGTACCGCCGCCCTCCTGGCCAAGGCGGTCGCCGGCTCGGCAAGCGCCCTGGACGCCCACCGAGCCCTGCGCATGGCCACCCTGAACGGCGCCCGCGCCCTGGGGATCGACCAGGACACCGGCTCACTGGAACTGGGCAAGGCCGCCGACCTGGTAGCCTTCGACCTCTCCGGGCTGGCCCAGCAACCGGTATACGACCCGGTTTCACAGCTTATCTATGCCACCGGGCGCGACGCGGTGCGGCACCTCTGGGTCGACGGCAAGCAACTGCTGGACGACGGCCGCCTGACCCGCCTGGACGAAGAGCGCCTGGGCGCCACCGCCCGCGCCTGGGGCGAGCGCATCGCCGGCCACTGAATTCTGTTTCGAGGACATCCCATGACCAACGTCGATCACGTCGAAATCGCCAAGTTCGAGGCCCTCGCCCACCGCTGGTGGGACCGCGAGAGCGAGTTCAAGCCCCTGCACGACATCAACCCGTTGCGGGTCAACTGGATTGACGAGCGCGCCAGGCTGGCCGGCAAGAAGGTGCTGGACGTCGGCTGCGGCGGCGGCATCCTCAGCGAATCCATGGCCCAGCGCGGCGCCACCGTTACCGGCATCGACATGGGCGAGGCGCCACTGGCGGTAGCCCAGTTGCACCAGCTTGAATCGGGCGTGCCGGTGGAGTACCGGCGCATCACCGCCGAAGCCCTGGCCGCCGAGATGCCCGGCCAGTTCGACGTGGTCACCTGCATGGAGATGCTCGAGCACGTGCCCGACCCTGCCTCGGTGATCCGCGCCTGCCACACCCTGGTCAAGCCGGGCGGCCAGGTGTTCTTCTCCACCATCAACCGCAACCCCAAGGCTTACCTCTTCGCCATCGTCGGCGCGGAATACATCATGAAGCTGTTGCCCCGCGGCACCCATGATTTCAAGAAATTCATCCGCCCGTCCGAACTCGGCGCCTGGAGCCGTGCCGCCGGCCTTTCCGTGAAGGACATCATCGGCCTGACCTACAACCCGCTGACCAAGCACTACAAGCTGGAAGCCGACGTCGACGTCAATTACATGATCCAGACCCTGCGCGAGGAGTGACCGGCATGCGTCTTCAAGCGGTACTTTTCGATATGGACGGCACCCTGCTCGACTCGGCGCCGGACTTCATCGCCATCTGCCAGGCCATGCTCGCCGAGCGTGGCCTGCCGCCCCGGGATGAGAAGGCGATCCGCGACGTGGTGTCCGGCGGCGCCCGCGCCATGGTCGCCACCGCCTTCGAGATGGACCCGGAAGCTCCGGAGTTCGAGCCCCTGCGCCTGGAGTTCCTGGAGCGCTACCAGAATCACTGCGCCGTGCTCACCCGCCCCTTCGACGGCATCGACGAACTGCTGGCGGACATCGAGCAGGCCAAGCTGATCTGGGGCGTGGTGACCAACAAGCCGGTGCGCTACGCCGAACCCATCATGGAGCAGCTTGGCCTCGCTGGGCGCTCCGCCGTGCTGATCTGCCCCGATCACGTGAAGAACAGCAAGCCGGACCCGGAAATGCTGCTGCTGGCCTGCAGCAAGCTGAACCTGGACCCGGCCAGCGTGCTCTTCGTCGGTGACGACCTGCGCGATATCGAGTCCGGCCGCGCCGCCGGCACCCGCACCGCCGCCGTCAGCTACGGCTATATCCATCCCAGCGACAACCCGGCGCACTGGGGCGCCGACGTGGTGGTCGACCACCCACTCGAACTGCGCGCCGTGCTCGACCGCGCGCTGTGCAGTTGCTGACGCAGCAGCGGCAAGCCGCAAGCTGCCCGGCGCGCTCCCAGATGCTTTTACTTGCTGCTTGATGCTTGCCGCTTGCAGCTCTCCGAAGGAGTTCCCATGTTCCAGTATTCCGCCCGCCCCGACCTGCTCAAGGATCGGGTCATCCTGATCACCGGCGCCGGCCGTGGCATCGGCGCGGCCGCCGCCAAGACCTTCGCCGCCCACGGTGCCACCGTGCTCCTGCTGGGCAAGACCGAAGCCAGCCTGAATGCCGTCTATGACGAGATCGAGGCCGCCGGCCATCCGCAACCCGCGGTGATCCCCTTCAACCTGGAAACCGCCCAGCCGCACCAGTACGACGAACTGGCGGCAACCCTGGAAGCCGAATTCGGCCGCATCGACGGCCTGCTGCACAACGCCTCCATCCTTGGCCCGCGCACGCCCATCGAGCAGCTTTCCGGTGACAACTTCATGCGCGTCATGCAGGTCAACGTGAATGCCGTGTTCATGCTGACCAGCACCCTGCTGCCGCTACTGAAACTCTCCAATGACGCCTCGGTGGTCTTCACCTCCAGCGGCGTCGGCCGCAAGGGCCGCGCCTATTGGGGCGCCTACGCGGTTTCCAAGTTCGCCACCGAGGGCCTGATGCAGGTCCTGGCCGACGAGGTCGATGGCATCGCCAGCGTGCGCGCCAACAGCGTCAACCCCGGCGCCACCCGCACCAGCATGCGCGCCCAGGCCTACCCAGGCGAAAACCCTGAAAATAATCCGGAACCCGCCGAGATCATGCCTGTCTACCTCTATCTCATGGGGCCGGACAGCGCCGGTGTTAACGGCCAGGCTTTCGACGCGCAATGACCTCCCTCCGCGGCGGTCGCCCGGCCGCCGCAGCCTCCGCCAGAAATACGGCGGCACCTCCCTGTGAACGGCGTCACATTGCCACTAATTTGCCATCAGGCCGGCAAGGGCTTGCCGCGCAGCCTGGCAAAGGCAACGCAACCTATTGAAAAAACAGAAGTTTTACAGGAAGGCGGACTCCTGGCACGAAATTAGCTCTATGCCTGGTGTCGTCGCATTTTGCGTCAGAGGTTCAACTCAATGGTTCCTCCCACCCAGACCAACACCATCGATTTCGACGCCGCCAAGCTGCAGCGCCTCGGCTACACCGGCACTCGCCAGGCCAAGCTGCGTCCCATCAGCCTGGTCGAACTTCGCCGCCATCTGACGTTGCAACTGCAAACCAGCCTGGATGTGGAGCGCATCGTCAGTCTGTTCTTCAACGAGGTGCAACGTCTGGTTCCCCTCGATGCCCTGGCCTACCTGCACCAGAGCAGCGACCTGCGCCTTGAATACGGCAGCCGTTCCAGCCACTCCGCCGGCTACCGCCTGACCCATGAAGGCGAATACCTGGGCGAGCTGACCTTCCGCCGCAATCAGCGCTTCGACGACCAGGAACTGAATCAGTTGGAGTCCCTGCTGGCCAGCCTGCTCTTCCCGCTGCGCAACGCCCTGCTCTATCGCGCCGCCATCCAGAGCGCCCTGCGCGACCCATTGACCGATACCGGCAACCGCATCGCGATGGAACAGACCCTGCAGCGCGAGGTGGACCTGGCACGACGCAACCTGCAGCCGCTGTCGGTGCTGATGCTGGATATCGATCACTTCAAGCAGATCAACGACCAGTATGGGCACAGCACCGGCGACGAAGTCCTGAAGGCGGTCGCCACCACGCTCAAGGCGCGGCTGCGCAACGTCGACATGGTGTTCCGCTTCGGTGGCGAAGAGTTCCTCGTCCTGCTGTCCGGCACCTGCCGCGAGGCAGCCGCACTGGTGGGCGAGCGCCTGCGCCTGGGCATCCTCGAACTGCAATACCTGGTCCAAGGGCGCGCACTGGACCTGTCCATCAGCCTCGGCTGCGCCACCCTGCTGCCGGCGGAATCGGTAGACAGTCTCCTGCGCCGCGCCGACAAGGCGCTCTACGTCGCCAAGCGCGAAGGCCGCAATCGGCTGTCGATGGCGGGGTGACGTCCTGCCTCGACGGCGAGCATGCAGGCCTTGAGCCCGCGACCACTGAGGCCCCCATCAGCAGCACACGAACAGGCCGGCCCGGGCGCCAATGCCAGGCTGAAGCATCAGCTCCGGGGCGGCTCGGCACCGAGGGGCACTATGGCCATGGTGAGCCGTGAGATGCAGCTGGGCTTGCCGTCCTCGCCACTCAGGCGGATATCCCAGACGTGCGTGGTACGCCCCAGGTGCACGCACCGCGCCACGGCAGTTACCCGTCCGCTGCGCAGGCCACGCAGGTGGTTGGCGTTGACCTCCAGGCCGACGCAATAGAAACGGCTGGTGTCGATGCACTGATAGCTGGCGGTGGAACCCAGGGTTTCCGCCAGCACCACCGAGGCCCCGCCGTGGAGCAGACCGTAGGGCTGGTGGGTGCGATGGTCCACCACCATGCTGGCGGTCAGGGATTCGTCGTCGAAGGCTTCGAAACGGATGTCCAGGCCTTCGCCGATAGTGTTCTTCAGGGATTCGTTGAGGTGCGCGAGATCGGGGGTTCGTTGCCACAGGGCCATGGATCACTCCTGGCTGATGGCCGGGACGGCGCGTCCCGGCCGGGTTGGTTCATTCGTGCCAGAGCACCGCTTCCTGGCGTTCGAGCCACTCGGGGAAACGCTTGCCATAGGCGTCTTCCACCCTATTGCGCTTGATCTTCAGGGTGGGCGTGAGAAAGCCGTTGTCCACCGCCCAGACGTCCTTGACCAGCACCAGGCCCTGCAGGCGCTCGTGCTTGTCCAGGGCACCATTGACCTCGTCCAGCAGGCTGCGCAGGCTGTCTTCCAGTGCCGTGCGCGCGCTGTTGGCCGCTTCCTGCCGCCCCACTTCGGACAGCACACAGAGCGCCATCGGCTGCGGCAGGCCATCACCCACCACGCAGACCTGCTCGATGCGCGAATGCACCGCCAGGCGATTCTCGATGGGCGCCGGGGCCACGTACTTGCCCTTGCTGGTCTTGAAGATCTCCTTGATTCGCCCGGTCAGGCGCAGGTTGCCGTCGACATCCTGCTCGCCCTTGTCGCCGGTACGCAGGTAGCCGTCGCAGGTGATGACCTCGGCGGTCTTGACCGGGTCCTTGTAGTAGCCCTGCATGGTGGCGCCGCTGCGCACCTGCACTTCGCCCTCCGCGCTGATGCGCACCTCGACGCCCGGGCTGTTGCGGCCAATCCAGCCGGGCTTCAGCTCGCCCTTGCGGCACAGGTGGGAGTAACCGCAGTTCTCGGTCATGCCGTACACCTCCAGCACTTCCAGGCCAAGGCGCTTGTACCAGTCCAGCAGCGCCCCGGGTACAGGCGCGGCGCCGCACAGGGCATTGCGCACCGCATCCAGGCCGAGGCCGGCGAGTACCTTGCGCCCGACCATGCGACCGATGATGGGCAGCCGGAGCAGGCGGTCGAGCTTCTGCGCCGGCATCTTCGCGTAGACCCCCATCTGGAACTTCGTCCAGATCCGCGGCACGCCGAAGATGGCGGTAGGCCGCGCACGGCGCAGGTCCTCGAGGAAGGTTTCCAGGCTCTCGGCAAAGAACACCGTCTGCCCGGCATAGAGGGAGCCCATCTCGACGAACATGCGCTCGGCCACGTGGCACAGCGGCAGGTAGGACAGCAGGCGGTCTTCCTCGCCGGTCTGGAACAGTTGCACGCCGTGGCTGGCGGCGAAGGCGAAATTGCTGAAGTTGTGCATCACGCCCTTGGGCGTGCCGGTGGTGCCGGAGGTGTAGATGATGGTGGCGAGCTGGTCGGGAGCGCCCCGGGGGCTGTCCTGTATCGGGTTGGCGGCCTGCAGGTCGGCCCAGGCAAAGTCGAACGAACCGGCGGGGTGAATCGGCAAGGCGATGGTCGGCACGCCAGAGGGAATGCCATCGGCCATCGCCGGCCAGTCGTCGAGCTTGCCGATGAAGGCCAGCGCCGACTCGGAATGCTCCAGGACCTGGCGGACGGATTCGGCGGTGAGATTGGGATAGAGCGGGACGGAAACGTGGCCGGCCATCCAGATGGCGAGGTCGGCGATGATCCAGTGGGCGCAGTTCTTGGAGATGATGGCGATGCGGCTGCCTTGTGGCAGGTCGTGCCCCCGCAACCAGCTGGCGGCCCTGCGGGCCTGCTCGCCCACGTCGGCCCAGGTCAGCTCCTCGATCCTCCCGCTGCCGAGCGGCTGGACCAGGAAGCGCTTGTTCGGGTGACGGGCTTCGCGTTCGAAGAACATTTCAAGCGGCAAACGGACTGCATCAGCCACAGGGCCTCCTCCTTTATTCTTTTTGTGGGGGACAACCAAGCACTTGCTCGGTCGACTATTCCACGCACCCGGAGGAGGCGCAAGTTAAGAAATGTTGCGTTTCGTCAGTGATGGCGAACGTGATGCACGGCGCGCAGGGACATCAGTCCGGGGATCAGCAGGTCGCCCTCCAGCTCGGCCAGGCTGGCCGTGCTCATGGGCACCGGCTCCTGGCGATGGCCATGGATCAGGAGGCCGGCAAGCTCGCTGACGAAGGGGTTGTGGGTCACCAGCAGGAGTTCCTGCTCGCTGCGCTCGGCAAGGTAATTCAAGGCCTCGCGCGGGTCGCTGTCGGGTGTCAGCCAGGGCGCGGTGCCGACAGCACCGCTGAAACCCAGGGCATCACGCACCAGCTCTGCGCTCTGCTGCGCCCGCACGTAGGGGCTGGCGAGTATCGCGCCCAGCGGCCGCCCGGCGAGCTGGGCGGCGCTGTGCAGCACTTCCTTGCGGCCGTGGCGAGTCAGCTCGCGCTCCGCGTCGGTGCGGGCACGCGGCTCGGCCTCGCCGTGACGCAGCAGCCAGAGCCTCATAGCTTGGGTTCTTCGTCGCGCACCGGATGGGCGGCCGGCGGCACCTGGTGAGGGGCCTCGCCCTCGGGGGAGCGGGCCTCGGGCCAGTCGGCGAAGGGCCAGGGCTTTTCTTCGGTATTGAAGGTACCGAAGCGGCCGATCTGCGCCAGGTACTGGCTCAGGCTGTCGCCGAAGGCCAGCAGGCCCGCATTGGGCGCGCCATAGAAGGCGCGGTAGCCCAGTTGCAGCAGGACCACGGCGCCGAGGACGATCTCGGCCAGTTGCCAGACGATGACGAAAATCAGCATCCACAGGACGCGCAGCAGGATGTGCTCACGCTGCAGGTCTTCACGCGCTTCACTCATGGGGGTCTCCTTATCCGAAAGCGTGGCTCAGAAGCCGGTGGTTGGTATGAAGTCTACGTCTGTCTTGGGCTCGCCGCGCATCAGCGCTTCGATCACCTGGGCCAGCGTACGCCCCTCGAAAAGAATGGCATGCAAACCCGCGACCAGCGGCATGTAGACCTGCAGCTCCTCGGCGCGGGCCTTCAGCACCTTGAGGGTGTTGACCCCTTCCGCCACCTCGCCCAGGCGCGCCACTGCGTCCTCCAGGCTGAGCCCCTCGCCCAAGGCGAAACCCACCTGGTAGTTGCGGCTCTTGGGCGAGGAGCAGGTGACGATCAGGTCGCCGACGCCGGCCAGCCCCAGGAAGGTCATGGGGTTGGCGCCAAGCTTGACGGCGAAGCGGGTCATCTCGGCGAGTGCGCGGGTGATCAGCATGCTCTTGGTGTTCTCGCCCATGCCGAGCGCGGCGGCCATGCCGGACATGATGGCGTAGACGTTCTTCAGCGCGCCGCCCAGCTCGACGCCGAAGCGGTCCTGGCTGGCGTAGACACGGAACGTGCGTCCGTGCAGGGCCGCCTGCACACGCTGGCAGAGGTCAGCGTCCTCGCTGGCCACCACCGTGGCCGTCAGGGCGTGGTCGGCGATCTCTTTGGCGAGGTTGGGGCCGGAAATCACCCCGATGCGGGCGTCCGGAGCCACTTCCTCGAGGATCTGACTCATCAGCTTGAAGGTCTGCGCCTCGATGCCCTTGGTGGTGCTGATCAGGAGTTTGCCGGCCAGTTGGCCCGCCACCGGCTCCAGCACCGTGCGCAATGCGCTGGACGGCACGGCGACGAAGACCAGCTCGCAATCAGTGAGGACGGCGGCCAGGTCGTTGTCCGGCTCCACGCCGGGGTGGATCTTCACGCCCTTGAGGTAGCGCGGGTTTTCGCGCTGGGTACGGATCGCCTCGGCCTGCTCCGGGTCGCGCATCCACTGGCGCACTCGCTGGCCATTCTCGGCCAGCAGGTTGGCGATGGCAGTGCCGAAGCTGCCGCCACCGAGCACCGCTACGGGTTGCTGTTCAGTCATAACGGGTCCATGTAGGCCAAAGGTATGGCGAATTCGCGCATTATACGGCGCCGCCGCCGGCCGGTCAGTCTCAATCCAGAGCCTTTGCGCTGGCAAAGCGACCGGCCTCGGTTAAGATGCCGCAAGTTCGATCGATGCCGGCGCCGCGGAAGCACCCTCTCCCGTCGGCAAGCCCAATATCTCGAATTTCCCCCAGCACCGGGGCATAACGGGACTAGAGTTCCAGCATAGACTGGTCCCCAAGGACGCCCCCGTACCGAGGCCGAAGGATGATGCGCCGCCCCTCCCCCCGTTTCCAGGCATTGCGGCCCGAGCCGAGCCACGATCTTACCTGCCCGGCCGCGACGGCCGCCGAAGGGGAGTCGCGCCCATGACCTTGGGGCACCGCTGGGATATCCATACCCGCACCCAACTGATCAGCCTCGGTCCGGCGCTGCTGCTCACCCTGCTGCTCACCGGCTTCTTCACCTTCGCGCGCCTGCAGGACCTGCGCCAGGAGCTGAACCATACCGGCCAGTTGATCGCCAGCCAGCTCGCCCCGGCCGCGGAGTACGGCGTGGTGACCGGCAACCTGGAGGTCCTGGAGGGCCTGCTCCAGGCGAGCCTGGGCACGCCCCACGTGCGTTTTCTCGAAGTACGCGATCGCGCCGACAACATCCTGGTCTACCTGGAGCAGGAGGAAAGCCTGGAGAAGAGCGGCGCCCAGGTGGAGGTGTTCCACGCCCCCATCGTCCAGCAGCAGATGCACCTGCAGGCACGCCGCACCCGGACCGAGGGGAGCGGTCGAAGCGACGAGGGCAACTATCTGGGCCGCGTGGTGGTCGGCATGTCCAATGACGCCTTCAGCAACCGCCAGCAGGAGATTCTCCTCAAGGCCACGGTGCTGGCCCTGGTCGCCCTGCTCCTCACCTTCCTCCTGGCCCGTCGCCTGGCGACCCGCCTGTCGCAGCCCATCAGCGCCATGGGCGAGGCGGTCAAGGCCATCCAGGCCGGGAACTACAACGCCAGCCTGCCCGTAGTGGACGACATCGAACTGGGCGACCTCGGCCGCCACATCAACGACCTCGCCGGCGGCCTCGAGCAGGCCAGCCACGAACAGCAGCAGGCGATGGACCAGTTGATCAAGGCCCGCGAGGAGGCCGAGACGGCGAACCGGGCCAAGTCCGACTTCCTGGCGATGATGAGCCACGAACTGCGCACCCCCATGAATGGCGTGCTGGGCATGCTGCAATTGCTGGAAACCACCGAGTTGAATGAGGAGCAGACGGAGTACGCGGCCCTGGCCACGGAATCCACCGAGCACCTCTTGAAGGTGATCAACGACATCCTCGACTTTTCCCGTATCGAGCGCGGCGCCCTGGAACTGGAACGCATTCCCTTCAGCCTGTTGGACCTGATCCAGAGTTCGGTGCAGGTGTTCCAGCACAGCGCCCAGCAACGCGGCCTGGCACTGAGCCTGGATACCCAGGGCGGCCTGGAGCGCGTGGAGGTGCAGGGCGACCCGACGCGCCTGCGGCAGATCCTGGTCAACCTGGTAGGCAATGCCCTGAAATTCACCGAAGAAGGCGGCATCAGGGTGAAAACCCGCTGGCAGGCCCTGGACAGTGAAGTGCTCTGGCTCACCTGTTCGGTGCACGACAGCGGCATCGGCATCCCGCCGGATCGACTCGAGCACATGTTCGACGCCTTCCAGCAGGCCGATCATTCGATTTCCCGTCGCTACGGCGGAACCGGCCTCGGCCTGCCCATCGCCCGCACCCTGGCCGAGCGCATGGGCGGCACCTTGCAGGCGGAGAGCCATGAGGATTCCGGCTCGGTGTTCACCCTGGAAATCCCCCTGCCGTTCCGCACCCGGGCTTCGGACGTGGTCAACGACGAGGAACACAGCCCGAATGCGGGCGGCGGCCAGCAGGTGCTCCTGGTCGAGGACAATCCGGTCAACCAGACCGTGATCGAAGCGATGCTGCGCAGCCTCGGCTACCAGGTCAGCCTGGTGGGCGACGGTGCCCAGGCGGTGCACCAGGCGTCGCGCCATCGCTACGCGGCGATCCTCATGGACTGTCGCCTGCCGGTGCTGGATGGCTACGAAGCGACCCGGCAAATTCGCCAGATGAATGATGGCGCCACCTTGCCGATCATCGCCCTCACCGCCAACGCCCTGCAGGGCGACCGCGAAGCCTGCCTGGCCGCGGGCATGAACGACTACCTGGCCAAGCCGTTCAAGCGCGCCGACCTGCTGCGGGTGATGCAGCGCTGGATGAACAAGCCGTCGGACTGACCCCCTTGCTGCCGTTTCCAGACATTCGTCGAGGGCCCGGGGATGTTAAAGTGCACGACACTTTGCGAGCGGGCGCCCTTCGGCGCGCTTCGCGCGGCTGGCCAATGCCACTTGGGTGAACGACTGTGCTCGTCGCTCTGTGACTTTCACCGCAACGCAACAGTCTATGACTAGTCTGCCGCCTGACGCCCCTGTGGCCACGGCAGAAGGATGAATGCAAAGCCCTGTGCCACACGGGGACCATTGAGGAGCTCGCATGACAAAACAAAACGCCTATACCCGGGAAGACCTGCTGCGCTGCAGTCGCGGCGAGCTGTTCGGCCCTGGTAATGCGCAACTGCCCGCCCCCAACATGCTGATGATCGACCGCATCGTGCATATCAGCGAGACCGGCGGGAAGTACGGCAAAGGCGAGATAGTCGCCGAGCTCGATATCAATCCTGACCTGTGGTTCTTCGCCTGCCACTTCGAAGGCGACCCGGTCATGCCAGGCTGCCTCGGCCTCGACGCCATGTGGCAGTTGGTCGGTTTCTTCCTCGGCTGGCAGGGCAACCCCGGCCGTGGCCGCGCCCTCGGCTCCGGCGAAGTCAAGTTCTTCGGCCAGGTCCTGCCGTCTGCGAAAAAGATCACCTACACCATCCATATCAAGCGCACTATTAATCGTTCGCTGATCCTCGGCATCGCCGATGGCACCGTTGCCGTCGACGGCCGCGAGATCTACAGCGCCGAAGGCCTGCGCGTCGGCCTGTTCACCTCTACCGACAGCTTCTGAAGGACATCCGCATGCGTCGCGTCGTGATCACTGGCCTGGGCATCGTATCCTGCCTGGGTAATGACAAAGCCACCGTTTCCGCCAACCTGCGCGCCGGCAAGGCCGGTATCCGCCACAACCCCTCCTATGCCGAGATGGGTCTGCGCAGCCAGGTGTCCGGCTCCGTCAACCTGAACCTCGAAGAGCTGATCGACCGCAAGCTCTTCCGCTTCATGGGCGATGCCGCCGCCTATGCCTACCTGGCGATGCAGCAGGCCATCGAAGACGCCGGCCTGACCACCGAGCAGATCTCCAACCCGCGCGTGGGCCTGATCGCCGGCTCCGGCGGCGCTTCCACCGTCAACCAGATGGAAGCCATCGACACCCTGCGCGAGAAGGGCGTCAAGCGCATTGGCCCATACCGCGTAACCCGCACCATGGGCAGCACCGTTTCCGCCTGCCTGGCCACCCCCTTCCAGATCAAGGGCGTGAACTTCTCCATCTCCTCCGCCTGCGCCACCAGCGCACACTGCATCGGCCAGGCCATGGAGCAGATCCAGTTGGGCAAGCAGGACATGGTCTTCGCCGGCGGTGGTGAAGAAGAGCATTGGAGCCAGAGCTGCCTGTTCGACGCCATGGGCGCCCTGTCCACCCAGTACAACGACACCCCCGAGAAGGCCTCCCGCGCCTACGACGCCAAGCGTGACGGCTTCGTCATCGCCGGCGGCGGCGGCATGGTGGTAGTCGAGGAGCTGGAGCATGCGCTCAAGCGCGGTGCCAAGATCTACGCCGAGATCGTCGGCTACGGCGCCACCTCCGATGGCTACGACATGGTCGCCCCGAGCGGCGAAGGCGCCATCCGCTGCATGCAGCAGGCCCTGTCCACCGTCGACACCCCGATCGACTACCTGAACACCCACGGCACCTCCACCCCGGTGGGCGACGTGGCGGAAATCCGTGGCGTACGCGCCGTGTTCGGTGACAAGGCCCCGGCCATCAGCTCCACCAAGAGCCTGTCCGGCCACTCCCTGGGCGCCGCCGGCGTACAGGAAGCCATCTACTGCCTGCTGATGATGGAAGGCAACTTCATGGCCGGCTCGGCGAACATCGACGAGCTGGACCCGGAAGTGGCCGACCTGCCGATCCTGCGCGAGACCCGCGAAAACGCCAAGGTCGACACCGTCATGTCCAACAGCTTCGGCTTCGGCGGCACCAACGCCACCCTGGTACTGAAGCGCTACCAGGGCTGATCCGCTCCGTAGCACCCGCGACGCCCGTATCCCCGGATACGGGCGTTGTCGTTTCTGGGCCTGACACCTTCCTTCCTGAAAGTCCGTAGGGCCTTTCCGAACCGTCCATCCCGCTATCAAGAACCGCCGCCAGGCTCCGCTAAAGGGACCAGCAACACCCCACCAGTCCCGGATCGGAGTAGACGCATGTTCCTTCGCCAACTGCCCATCGCCTACCGCGCGGCCCTCGGTTTCGCCATCATCACCCTGATGCTGGTCGGCCTTGGTGGCTTCGCCCACAACCGCATGGCCGCCATCAACCAGGCCTCCACCCGGATCAGCGAAATCTGGCTCCCCAGCGTCCAGGCTTCCGGCCAGATGGGCCTGCTCATGGCCGAGTTCCGCCTCAGCGAAATGAACCACGTGCTTGCCCGGGACGATGCCGGCATGGACGCCCAGGAGCAGCGCATGGAGGAGCTGCTCGCCGAGCTGGCGAAGGTCGAGCAGGCGTACCGCCCACTGCTGGAGCACCCGGAGGAGAAGCGCCTGTTCGAGGCGATCGTCACCGCGAGCCGCGACTATATGGACAGCCACAAGGCCCTGCTGCAGCTGTCGCGGCAAAATGACACCGAGCGCGCCTACGCATTGATTCGCGGCGAGCAGAACGAGCGTTACGAGAGCCTCTCGAGCGACCTCGCTGCACTGATCGATCTGGACCAGCGGCAGGCACAGATCTCCAGCCGGCTGGGCGACGAAGTCGTCAACGACGCCACCCGCTCCGTGGTGCTGGTGATGCTGTTCGCAGTACTGGCCAGCGTCACCGTCGCCTGGATGCTGACCCGCAGCATCGTGACCCCCATCCGCGAAGCCATGCGCGCTGCCGAGCAGGTGGCCGGCGGCGACCTCACCGGCCAGTTGGACACCACCGGGCGCGACGAGCCCGCCCGCCTGATGCAGGCCCTGCAAGCCATGCAGCAGCACCTGCACGACACCATCGAGCAGATCGGCCACTCCGCCACCCAGTTGGCTTCCGCCGCTGAACAGCTGAACGCGGTGACCGAGGAAGGCAACCATTCGCTGCACCGCCAGCACGACGAGATCGAGATGGCCGCGACCGCAGTGAACGAGATGAGCGCGGCTGTCGAGGAAGTGGCACGCAACGCCGCCTCCACCTCGGAAGCCGCCATCGCCTCCGAGGATGTCGCGCAAGCCGGACGCCTGAAGGTCGAGGAAACTGTCCAGGCCATTCGTGACATGAGCCGGGAAGTCGCCGACAGCACCCAATTGGTTGCGGACCTCGCCGAGCAGGCCCAAGGCATCGCCAAGGTGCTCGACGTGATCCGCGCCATCGCCGAGCAGACCAACCTGTTGGCCCTGAACGCAGCCATCGAGGCGGCCCGAGCCGGCGAGCAGGGCCGCGGATTCGCCGTGGTAGCGGACGAAGTACGCGCCCTGGCCCATCGCACCCAGGAGTCGACTCAGGAGATCGAGCAGATGATCGCCAGGATTCAGGTCGGCTCCGGCACGGCAGTCGACGCCATGAACGAGAGCAACCAGCACGCCCGGCAGATGCTCCAGATGGCCGAGGGAGCCGGGCAAGCCCTGCACGAAATCGCGCGGCAGGCCGGGGAGATCAACGAGCGCACCCTGGTCATCGCCACCGCAGCGGAACAACAGGCCCAAGTGGCGCGGGAAGTGGACCGCAACCTCGTGAACATCCGCGACATTTCGGTGCAGACCTCGGCGGGCGCCAGCCAGACCTCCGCCGCCACCCATGAGCTGTCGCGCCTGGCCAGCGAGCTGAACGGAATGATCGCGCGCTTCGTGGTTTGAACTCGCAAAACAGACCGCGGACCTGTCGTAGGTTGGGCCGAGGAACGAGGCCCAACAAGGAGCCGTCCTGGGTATCGTTGGGCCTCGCAGGCTCGGCGCCAACCTACGGATAGCGCTCCAAACGAAAAAGGGCGCCTGCACGGCGCCCTTCTTCTTCGCTCCTCAAACCCTCAGGCCGCTTCGCGGCCGCCCTCCGTCTTGCTGCCTGTGATGCGCGGCAGCAGCATGGGCACCTGGCGCTGGTACTCGGCGTATTCGGGGTGTTCCCGCAGCAGGTCGCGCTCTTCCAGCTGGATGGCGGCAAGGATGTAGAGGCTGGTCAGCACGGCAAACAGCAGGTGCGCCGCACTCATGGTCGGGGTTGCCCAGAAGCACAGGAACCAGCCCAGATACAGCGGGTGACGCACCAGCTTGTACGCGCCCGGGGTCTTGAACGCCAAGCCGGTGTAGGGCTTGCCCAGCAGGTTCAGCCAGACCTGGCGCAGGCCGAACAGGTCGAAGTGGTTGATCAGCAGCGTGGCATAGAACACCAGGGCCCAGCCAAAACCGAAGGTGGCGCCCAGCACCAGCCGGCCGGAGCGGTTCTCGATGCTCCAGATCTCGCCCCCCAGGGGCTGCCAGTAGCTGTACAGCAGGATCAGCGCCAGGCTGGAGAACAGCACGTAGGTGCTGCGTTCGGCCGCCGGCGGTATCCACTGGGTCCACCAGGCTTTGAAGGCCGGGCGGGCCATCAGGCTGTGCTGGACGGAGAACAGGCCCAGCAGCGCCACATCGATCCCGAGGGCGGTCCAGAACGGCAGGCGCGGCTCGCCATCCAGGGTCCGCGGCGCGAACGGCAGGTTGGCGACGAAGCCGATGGAATAGACGAAGGTGGCGAAGAAGATCAGGTAGCTGATCAGGCCGTAGAGAAAGATCGATACGCGCTTGAAGTAGGTGAACATGATGCGCTCCTGCCCGGGGGTTCTGGTCGGCGGCATCGCTCCGCCTTGGACTCCAGCTTGGCCCCGGCCTGTATCAGCCCTATGGCTGGCAGCGCTCAGTTTGTTTCCGCTTTGTATCCGCGTCCCGGCTCGCCCAGCCAGGCCTGCAGCAACTGGTGCAGGCGCTGCTGGTTCAAGGGTTTGGTCAGCAGGGCCTTGACCCCCTGCTGCTGCACATCGCTCTCCACCAGCGAATCGCTGAAGCCGGTGTAGAGCACGATGGGCAGGTCCGCGCGGGACGCCAGCAGGCGCCGCGCCAGCTGCAGGCCGGAGAGGCGCGGCATGCTCTGGTCGAGAATGACGAAGTCCCAGGCATAGGGGTCAGCGCAGAGCTGCTGGCTGGCCTGCTCGGCATCGCAGAAGATGCCCGGCGTAAGACCCCAGCCTTCCAGCAGCTCGCCCATGAATTCGGCGACAGTAGCGTCGTCATCCACTACCGCCACCCGCCCATCCAGGGCCGAACGCTGCGGCTGGCGCTCATCAGTCAGCACGCCGCCGGTTTCCGCGCTCACCGTCAGGCCATGGGCGGGCATCAGCACGCGAAAGGTGGCACCGCACCCTGGCGCACTGTCCAGCTGGATGTGGCCGCCGTACTCGTGGACGATGCCGTGCACCATGGACAACCCCATGCCGCTGCCCTGCCCGCTGGCCTTGGTGGAGAAGAACGGCTCGAAGATCTGCGCCCGTAACGCCGGGTCGATCCCCGGCCCGCTGTCACTGACGGTCAGGGCGACGAAGTTTCCCTTGATCCGCTGCTGGCAGGACGCGCAGACGCCCTCCAGCTCCTGCTGGCCCAGGCTGACGCGCAACTGGCCATTGCTGCCCATGGCGTCGCGGGCGTTGATGCACAGGTTCATCAGTACCTGCTCCAACTGCACCGGGTCGGCCAGCACCCGCGGCAGTTCGTGGTCCAGCTGCACGTCCAGCTCCACCGTCGCCGGCAAGGTAGACTCCACCAGGCGAATGAAATCTCCCAGCAACTGGTCCAGTGCCACCACCTGCGGCTTGCCGCGGCTGCCGCGGCTGAAGGTGAGCATCTGCTGGATCAGGTCGCGGGCCTTCTCCGCCGAGCGCTGCACCCGCCCCAGGTATTTGCCCAGGCGCTCGTCGCCCCCCTGCTCCGCCAACTCCTGGGCCATCACCGTATAGCCCAGCATGCTGGTCAGCAGATTGTTGAAATCGTGGGCGATGCCCCCGGTCAGGTGACCTATGGCCTCCATGCGTTGAGCCTGGCGCAGTTGCTGCTCCAGGCGCGCGCGCTCCTCTTCGGCCTGGGTGCGCTCGGTGATATCCCGCAGGTAGCAGATGAAGCGCGGCCCCTCGTCGCCGGGCACCTGGGTCAGGGCCAGTTCGGCGTTGAACTCACGGCCGTCGGCACGTTGGGCCACTACCTCCATGCGCTTGCCGAGGAAGGCCCCATGACCGGTCTGCAGGTAATGTTCCAGGGCATGCTCGTAGGCGTCGCGAAAGCGCGGCGGGATGATCAGCTTCAGCAGCGAATGCCCCAGCGCCTGCTCGCGACTGATGCCGAAGCACTGCTCCGCCGCCGGGTTGAAGGCCAGCACCTTTCCTGTCTCGTCCATGCTGATGAAGCAGTCCAGGGCGGTGTTGGTGATGGCGCGGTACTGCATCTCGCTGGCGCGCAGGGCCTGCTCGGCCTCCTTGCGCTGGGTGATCTCGCGGGTGATGCCGAGAATGCGGTCGATCCCGCCGATGGCCACGCGTTTGAGCAGCACTTCGTCCCAATGCAGGCTGCCGTCCCGGTTGCGCCGATGCCACTCGAAGCGCTGCACCTGGCCGGTCGCGGCGCGCGCCAGATGAGCGGCGGCCTCCCGTCCTGTATAGGGCGCGTAGCCGGCGCTGAAGGCGTCGATGTCCAGCTTGAGCATTTCCTCGTAGCTGTAGCCATAGGCCCGACAGGCCTTGGGATTGACGTCTACCAGGGCGCCAGTGTCGATGTCGTGGACGAAGATGGCGTCTTCCGAGGTGTCGAAGATCGCCCTGTAGCTGGCTTCCGCCTCCAGCCGCTCGATTTCCGCCGCCGCCCGCACCGAGAAGATACGCAGCACGGACTCCACCTTGTCGCGGTCGCTCATGGGTCCGAGCCGCCCGGCAGCGATCAGCCCCAGGGGCCGGCCGTCGCTGGCGAACAGCGGGTAGCCGGCATAACTGTCGACCCCGAAGGCGGCCAGCACCTCATCACCGGGATAGGAACAGCGCAGGTCACGGGGCACGAAGTGGAAGCTGCGACCGAATACTTCGGCGCAGGGCGTGCCCTTCAACTCGTACGTGGCGTTCTGGTGCAGCTTGCCATCGTAATAGAGCGCCAACGTGGTCAGGCATTGCGGCCCCTGGTCGCTGATGCGGCTGACGAAGGCGAAGTCGGCGTTCAGCGAACGCACCATGTAGCGCGCGATGGCCTCGAACACCTCGTTGCCGGTGGCGGCCGAAACCCCGAGGGCGACGAAGCGCAGCACCTCTTCCAGGCCCTTGCGCGAGCTGATGTCGGTGGATATGCCGCAAATGGCGCTGACCCGCCCCTCGCCATCGAAGAGCGGGAACTTGTTCGACAGGTAGGTACGCATGCCGCCGCCCATGGGCACCTGCTCCTCGAACTCCAGCTCATGGCCGAGCTGGATCACGCGCAGGTCGTTGGCCCGCAGTACGTCGGCGATCTCCTTGGGGAAGAACTCGTGGTCGGTATGTCCAAGCACCCGTTCGGCGCGCACCTTGAACAGCCGCTCGAAGGCCCGGTTGACCAGTACCAGGCGGCCGTCGAGGTCCTTCACGTAGATCACCGCACTGCTGTTGTCGACGATCTGCCGCAGGTGATGCTCTTCGGCACTGATTTCGAAGCGGCTGGACAGTGGCTGGCTCACCGGGCGGCCCTCCGGGGGCTGGGTGGACAGGCTGAGTATAAGAGCGCCAGGTGGTGGCCGGAGGGGTCCGGCAGCCATTGAAACAATTGAAACAAACGCGCCGTATCGGCTTGGGCGGGATTACCCATGTGGGGGCGAATTCATTCGCCAAGGGCGGCGCAGCTGCCCCCTGATAGCAGGCAGGGCAGACCTCCGGCCTGCTTGGCGAATGAATTCGCCCCTACTTAGCCCGGCACGAACATGTAACCGACGCCGCGAACGGTACGGATGATCTGCGGCTTGTCCGGATCCTGCTCCAGCTTGCGGCGCAGCCGGGCGATGCGGATGTCGATGGATCGGTCGAATGGATTCCAGTCGCGGTGCTGGGTGAGATTCAGCAACTGATCGCGGGACAGCGGCCGGTTGGGCCGCTGGGCGAAGGCCTGGAGCAGGTCGAACTCCATGGCGGTAAGGGGAATTTCCGCGCCCGTCGCATCGAACAACTGGCGGCTCTGCAGGTCGAGGCGGCAGAGGCCCAGCTGCAGCCAGGGGCTTGCACTTTCCGCAACCACTTGCGCGGCCGCCGCCGGAGCACGGCGATAGCGCCGCAGCACGGTCTTGACCCGTGCCAACAGCTCGCGCGGATCGAAGGGTTTGGCCAGGTAGTCGTCGGCCCCCACTTCCAGACCGACGATGCGGTCCAGCGGCGTGCCCGCGCCGGAGACCATGATCACCGGCAGATCGTGGTGTTCACGGAGGTAGCGCGCCAGGCTCAGGCCATCCTCGCCGGGCAGGCCCACATCCAGCAGCACCAGGTCGGGCAGCGCCTCGGTCAGCCGTGCGCGCAGTTGGCCGCTGTCGCCCACGGCATGGACCTGATAGCCCTGGCCGCCGAGGTAATCCAGCAGCAGCTCGCGGATGGCCTCGTCGTCGTCCACCACCAGGATGCTGATCTGTTCGGCCATGGGCCCGCGCCTCGCGCCTGCTTCAGACCCAGCGAATATAGCCCGCGATGGAGAAGTGCGCGGGATCAGCGGACGGTAAAGCGCTGGTCGGCCAGCAGGCGATCGCCCTGGAAGACCATGAAATGCCACTCGCCCGGCACCACTTCGTAGTGCTCGGTGAACTCGAAGGCCATTACGTCCGTCGGCGCGCCGGCGGCCATCTGCTGCTCCACCACGAACTTGTCGTGGCGCTTGCCGTCCGGGGTGACGACGCCCGGGGTGAGGTAGAGCAGGGTCAGCGGGGTGTCCTTTTCCTGCTTGCCGGCCAGGGTGTAGCGCATGCCGAACTTGGTGCCCAGCTTGGCCGGAATTTCGTCGGTCTGCTCGATGGTCTGGTTGCTGCGGGTCAGCACGCGCTCACCCGGCTGGTAGTCTTTGTACTGGGATTCGAAGATGCCGTACTCCACCGGCCCGTCCACCCGCACATCGGCCACGGCCACGCCGGAAGCCAGGCCCAGGACCATGAGTGCTGTCATTCGAAAGGGGATCATGTCGCGCTCCTTGATTGCGGTGGCGCGAGGCTATGACATGGCCGTGACAGGCTGATGACAAACTTGATTCGCCGCAGCCTGCCAAATTCTCCGCGGCAGTACGGCGAGGAAAATGTCCCGCGCCACCTTGCACGCCACCGCTTCCGCCAAGGCGGCGAGGCGGGTGCACAGTCGGTATAAGGCGGGTCCTCCCGGCTGTGCTGGCGACCATGAACCTGCATCCGCCCAGCAGCGTTCAGCGGCTGACCGGTCGCCGCCCTTTGCGCTAGCCTTGCTGGGTCCTTATCCGCTCACCGGCCAGGAGGCCTTCCATGACCATCCGTCTCACCCGTGATTCCGCCCACGGCACCCGCCAGCGCATCGAACTCTCCGACAAGGCGCCTCTGTTCACCGATCTGCCGACCGACCTGGGCGGTGCAGGCGCGGACCCTGAGCCCCATGACTACTACGATGCCGCACTGGGCAGCTGCAAGGCCCTGACGGTCACCTTTTACGCCCAGAAGAACGGCATCCCGCTGACCGGTGTAGACGTCGAAGTGACCCGCGACGACAGCGAGGAGCGCAAGGGACACTACCGCCTGGACGTGAAGCTGACCCTGCGCGGGGCCCTGACCGACGAGCAACGCGCCACCTTGCTGCGCATTGCCGACAAGTGCCCGGTGCACAAGCTGATGACCCAGGTGGAAACGAGCATCGAAACACGTCTGGCCGAAGGCAACTTCAGCCAGTAACCCGCGCAGGAAGTCTCAGCATGAATGTCCTCACCATCCGCCCGCGCGCCGAAGAGGTCGCCGGGCAACCCATCCTCCGCCCCCTGCCCTCGGCCCAGTGCCGCAGCGTCGGGCCTTTCGTGTTCTTCGACCACATGCTGGAGGCCGACTATGCCCCCGGCACCGGCATGGACGTGCGCCAGCATCCCCATATCGGCCTGTCCACCCTGACCTACCTGTTCGAAGGCGAGTTGCAGCACAAGGACAGCCTGGGCTCGGACCAGCGGGTGAAGCCGGGCGATGTCAGCTGGATGACCGCGGGCCGAGGTGTCGCCCATGTCGAACGCACCCCGGCGGACCTGATGGCCAGCGGCTCCCGCGCCCATGGTCTGCAAGTCTGGCTGGCCTTGCCAAAGGAGCTCGAGGACTGCGAGCCCAGCTACAGCCATTACCCGGCGGCCAGCCTGCCCCGGCAGGAGTCCCTCGGCGTGCGCATCCGCCTGATCGCCGGTAGCGGCTTCTGCCTGGAGTCGCCGGTGCCGGTGCTCTCCCCTACCCTCTACGCCGACCTGCAGCTGGAAGCAGGCGCCACCCTGACCATTCCCTGCGAACACCCGCAGCGAGCGCTCTACCTGGTGGACGGCGAGGCGTTGCTGGACGACCAGCCAATCGAGCCGCGTAGCCTGCTGGTACTGCCGGAGGGCGTGGAGTACGTGCTATCAGCCTGCAGCGGCAGCCAGGTGGTGATGATCGGCGGCTCGCCCCTGGACGGCCCGAGGCGGATGAACTGGAACTTCGTATCCAGCAGCCCGGAGCTGATCGAACAAGCCCGCAGCCGCTGGGCGGCAGGCGACTGGCCGGTGGTAGAGGGGGAGACCAGCCGCATCGAGTTGCCGCGCTGAGTCAGCCAGGGCAGGCCCTGTGTGGGAGCGAATTCGTTCGCGATTGAAATCGCTCCCACAGCCCAAGGGTGGAAATCGCGGAACGATTTCCACCATCCGCCCACACCTCAAGGCCGAACGGTGGACAGAAAAGCGCTGTCCACCCTACAGGGTGCGGGGATCAGGCAAATACTTCGTCCAGCAGGGCGTACATCGCCGCGAAGGCCAGGGCATCGGCGGTATAGCCGAGGGCCCGGGACTGAATTTGCGTCATGTATTACCTCGCTCCGGCGAAGACTTCATCGAACAGATCGTTCATGGCCTGGTAGGCCCGTGCGGCAACCTTGGGATTGTATTCGTTGCGCCCTGGCACGTTGGCGCCACGCTCGGTGAATGAATGCACCGCACCACCATAGTTCACCAGTTGCCAGTCGGCCTTGGCGGCGGTCATCTCGGCGGTAAAGGCATCCACCTGGGCTTTCGGCACGGCCGGGTCATCGGACCCATGCAACACCAGGACCGGCGCACGGATGTTGCGGGCATCGGCCGGGTTGGGCGTATCCAGGTTGCCATGGAAGGACACAAAGCCTTTAAGCGGCGCCCCCGAGCGTGCCAGCTCCAGCACACCTCCGCCGCCGAAGCAGAAGCCGATGGCGCCCAGTCTGGCCAGGTCCATCGGCACCTTGTCGCCCTGTGCCTTCAGCACCTCCACCGCGGCCTGGCCACGCTTGCGCATCAGCGGCCGGTCGGCGCGCAGGGCGGTGGCGGCGGCCCGGGCCTCGGTCGGGTTGGTCGGACGGATGCCCTTGCCGTACAGGTCGCCGATGAAGATCACATAGCGCTGGCCGGCGATCTCCTTGGCCTGCTCGACGGCGGCTGGCGAGACGCCGAGCCAGTTCGGCACCATGAGCAGGCCGGGGCGCGGAGTCTTCACCGAATCGTCGTACACCAGGGCGCCCTCGAAGGCCTTGCCATCGATGTCATAAGGCACGGTCTGGCTGACCATGGCCGCCCAGGCCGGGCTGGCGAGGGCAAGCAGCAGCGAAGGAAGCAGCAATCTGTTCATGGATGCTCTCCTGTGCCGGAGGGGGATGACTGACGTTAGACCTCCCGGTGGCGTCGACTTTCCATTCCGTTCATTGCATGGGGTTTCAATGCCAAAACCCCCGCAAAATCCGCAGCCCCAATGAAAAAGGCCCGCAATCGCGGGCCTTTTTTGTAGCAGCCGGCTGTCAGGCGGAGAGTTCCACCAGCAGCTTGTTCAGGCGGCGCACATAGGCGGCCGGGTCCTTCAGGCTGTCGCCCGCGGCCAGGGCGGCCTGGTCGAAGAGGATGTGGGACAGTTCGCCGAAGCGGTCCTCATCCTGCTCGTGGTCGAGCTTCTCGATCAGCGGGTGCGCCGGGTTGATCTCGAAGATCGGCTTGGAGTCCGGCACCTTCTGGCCGCTGGCTTCGAGGATCTGGCGCATCTGCAGGCCGAGGTCCTGTTCGCCGATGGCGAGGATCGCCGGAGAGTCGGTCAGGCGATGGGAGACCCGTACTTCGGCGACCTGCTCGTCCAGCGCCTTCTTCAGGCGCTCGATCAGCCCTTCCTTGGCCTTGGCCACTTCTTCCTGGGCCTTCTTGTCCTCTTCCGAGTCCAGCTTGCCCAGGTCGAGATCGCCACGGGCGACGTCGACGAAGCCCTTGCTGTCGAAATCGGACAGGTAGCTCATCAGCCACTCGTCGATGCGGTCAGTGAGCAGCAGCACTTCGATGCCTTTCTTGCGGAAGACTTCCAGATGCGGGCTGTTCTTCACCTGCGAATGGCTCTCGCCGGTGAGGTAGTAGATCTTGTCCTGGCCGTCCTTCATGCGGCCGATGTAGTCGGCCAGGGAGACGCTCTGCTCACCGGATTCGTCGCCGGTGGAGGCGAAGCGCAACAGCCCGGCGATCTTCTCCTTGTTGGCGAAGTCTTCGGCGGGGCCTTCCTTCAGCACCTGGCCGAAGTTCTTCCAGAAGCCCTTGTATTGCTCGGGCTCGTTCTTCGCAAGCTTCTCCAGCATGTCCAGCACGCGCTTGGTCAGGGCCGACCTCATGGAGTCGATCACCGGATCTTTCTGCAGGATTTCGCGGGAAACGTTCAGCGACAGGTCATTGGAGTCCACCACACCCTTGATGAAGCGCAGGTAGAGCGGCAGGAACTGGTCGGCCTGGTCCATGATGAACACGCGCTGCACATACAACTTCAGGCCACGCGGGGCCTCGCGGTGATAGAGGTCGAACGGCGCGCGGGCCGGCACGTAGAGCAGCGAGTTGTACTCCAGCTTGCCCTCGACCTTGTTGTGGCTCCAGGTCAGCGGGTTTTCGAAGTCATGGGCGACGTGCTTGTAGAACTCTTGGTATTCCTCGTCCTTGACCTCGGTGCGCGGACGGGTCCAGAGCGCGCTGGCGCGGTTGACGGTCTCCCACTCCGGCTCGACGGGTGCTTCCTCGCCGTGATGTTCCTTCGGCAGCTCGATGGGCAGCGCGATATGGTCGGAGTACTTCTTGATGACGTTGCGCAGGCGCCAGCCGTCGGCGAACTCCTCTTCGCCGCTCTTCAGGTGCAGGACGATGCGAGTACCGCGCTCGGCCTTGTCGATAGTGGCGACATCGAACTCACCCTCGCCTTTGGACGTCCAGTGCACGCCCTCGGCTGCCGGCAGGCCGGCACGGCGGGTGAACACGTCCACCTTGTCGGCCACGATGAACGCGGAGTAGAAGCCCACGCCGAACTGGCCGATCAGGTGGGAATCCTTCCGCTGGTCGCCGGAGAGGTTCTTCAGGAAGTCGGCGGTGCCGGACTTGGCGATGGTGCCAAGGTGCGCGATCACCTCGTCACGGCTCATGCCGATGCCGTTGTCCTCGATGGTGATGGTGCGGGCGTCCTTGTCGAAGCTGACGCGAATCTTCAGCTCAGCGCCGCCTTCCAGCAGTGCGGGCGTCTCCAGCGCTTCGAAACGCAGCTTGTCGACGGCGTCGGAGGCGTTGGAAATCAGCTCGCGGAGGAAGATTTCCTTGTTGGAATACAGGGAATGGATCATCAGGTGAAGCAGCTGCTTCACCTCGGTCTGGAAGCCCAGGGTTTCTTTTTGAGTTTCCACACTCATGGTCTTCTAACTCCACGTGGATGGTTTGGGCCGCGAACGGCGGCGGATGTCATCCAGATGGGGCCTTCGACAAGGATTTCAAGTGCTTAGAGAATTCGTGGCAAGGCGCGTACGGAATCGGCTTCAGGGTTCAAGCAACTCAACCCGCTCGATCTCGTCCACCGGCAGGCTGAAGCTCGCGGCCCCTGCCCCGCCCAGGTTGCGGCGGATCTGGATGCGCCCTTCGCCATCCAGGCCAGCGAAGCGGCCTTCGGCGGTAGTGCCGTGCACGGTGTACACCCGCATGCCGAGCTCCTGATACTGACCAGGGTTGCCCAGCAGGTGCTGCAGGGAAAAGCCCTCACGCCGATCAGTTGGCCGCGTGGACTGCTCCGCGACGGACGGGGCCTGCTGGCTCGCCTCGCGCGGCACTTCGGGAGCAGCTACAGGCGGGGGCAGAGGCGGAAAGCTGTCGCGCTGGACACTCCAACCGCGCAGGTCGCTCTTCACCAGTTGCAGCGGCAGACGCTGAACCTGGCCTCCTACGCGGGCCTCCACCTCGAACTCGAGCTCTCGTGCCGGCAAGCTGAAGGTGGGCAGCGCGGCCAGCACCACGTCGCGGGTGGCGAAGCGACGCTGCAGGTAGTCGCGAATCACATAGGCCAGCGTGTCGCGCGAATCGTAGGTGGTGTCGACCTGGTCATCGCGGTAACGCAAGTGGTCGGTGTAAAGCTCCAGGTGACCGGACAAGGTGGTCGCGAACCTGGGCGGCAGCACCAGGTGGAAATCGCCGGCCAGGCGGTTCGGCGCCACCGGCTGGAGGTCCAGGTGCAGGGTGTAGCCACGGGGAATGCGCCTCGCCTCGGGCAACTCCTGCTCCGGCAACAGCCAGCTGATCTCGATTTCCGGTTGCGGGCCGGGGTCCTGGGGCAGCACATCCAGGCGCAGGGCGCCTTCGGGTTGATTACCGATGCGGATGATCAGCTCGCGACGGGCGTAGAAGTCCTGCCCCTCGCGCAGGCTGAGGATGCCGTCCACCAGTTCGGCCTGCAACGGCGAGAAACGCTGGCCGTTGAGCTCCCCCTTGAGACGGATGTCCAGTTCGGACGCGACTTTCTGCTCCTCACCCAGCCAGCGCAGGCTGAGAATCGCCTGCAGGCGCTCCGGGTCCTGGGCGGCCAGCATGGTCAGCCCCACCACCAGCGGAATGAAGCCCATGGCGCCCAGCACCACGGCCTTGCGCGCGTTGCGCCAGTGGTACAGCACATAAGCCAGGGTGACCGGTGGCAACAAGCTGCCGAAGCCCCACAGCAGGCTGGTGCCGAAGGCGAGCATCAGCAGCCAGACCAGGCCGACGACGATCAGCAACAGGCCGCCGAGAATCAGTAACGCAACCATCGAACTTTCCTTGTGAGCGACCGGAGGCGCCAGGCGTGGCGCATCAGGGTTCGTCTACCTTGAAGTGGGCGCGGGCAGTGGCGATGGGCTCGGTCTGGGTGGTCTGCCAGGCGGTGATGGCGACGTTGGCGACACGGCGGCCCTGACGCCAGACCTGGCACTGGACGTAGGTGTCACGATAATGTCCGGCGCGCAGGTAATCTATCGAGAAGTCGATGATTTTGGGCATATGGGGCGCGCCCATGAACATCAGCAGATGGAGCATCGCCGCGTGCTCCATGAAGCCGGCGATCACACCGCCGTGGATGGCCGGCAGGGTCGGATTGCCGATGTTGTCCTTGTTCGCCGGCAAGCGGAAGACCATGTCGTCCCCCAGGCGCAGGCATTCCATGCCGATCAGCCTGGCGTAGGGGATCAGGCACACCAGCGAGCTGTAGTCGTTTTTCTCGTGGGCTTCGCGCACCAGGGCGTTGAGGTCGAGGCTCATGCCACACCTCCCTGCTTGAGCTGGCCGGGCTTGCCCATGCGCATGAAGGTGCCCACCACATGGGCGATGGGCTGCTCCGGGTCGTCCTGGTAGGCGTAGCCGCGGGTGAAGATGACATTGGGGGTCACCCGGTAGCATTCGGCGAAGCCGAACACGTCCTTGTGCGGCTCGGCCGGGTGCATGTAGTCGATGCGCAGGTCGAGGGTCGGGCAAATCTCGAATTCAGGCAGCACGCAGATGGTGGAAATGCCACAGGTGGTGTCCATCAGCGTGGTGATGGCACCGCCGTGGATCACGCCGGTTTCCGGGTTGCCGATGATCTCCGCGCTGTAGGGCAGGCGCAGGGTCAGGCCGCCGGGAGTGGCGTCGTGCACACTGAGGCCGAGCACCTGGCAATGGCGCAGCGCGGCAAGAAAGCGCTGCGCCCGTTCAATAAGGGTAGTGTCCGTCATGACTGCGACCTGGGCGGATGGAGGGCAAAGTGCAGAATAATACCCTGCCGGACGCCGCTGCGCCGTGGCGGAGCGCTCAGGTAAGGCTTTTTGCAATTCCAGGTAAGGCTTTTTGCAATTAATGTGGAACTTAGAAAGCGGTCACAAACTCCAACGGCTAACGATGAGGAAAGCCACACATGGAGGCTCAATGATGAAGAAAACCCTGTCTCTCGCCCTGCTGCTGGCCGCCAGCCTTGGTCTCGCTGCCTGCGACAAGAAGGAAGAGGCCCAAGCCCCGGCTGCACCGGCAACCGAATCCCAGCCGAGCGCTCCGGCTCCGGCTCCGGCCCCTGAAGCCGCCCCGGCTCCGACCCAGCCCGCTCCGGCTGCTCCGGAGACCGCACCGACCGAGGAGAAGAGCCAGTAAGCTCCCGTCAGCTGGAACAACAAGGCCCGCAATCTGCGGGCCTTGTCTTTTCCGGGGGGCAGTCAGAGTGCCGGGCTGAGCATCAGCAGCAGGCAGCAGACCAGGCCGATGACCCAGACCAGGCTGCGCAAGGTGGCCTTGTCGTTCCAGTAGAGGAACAGGTAGACGACCCGCGAGACGATGAAGACGATCGCCAGCAGGTCGACGAAAAGGCCCTGGGTCTGGGTGACGTGCGCCATCAGCACGCCCGCGGCGAACAACGGAAAGATCTCGATACTGTTCTGGTGCGCCGCCACCGCCCGTGCGCCGAAGCCGGCCAGCCGCGCCTGCTGCGCCCGCGGATTGCGGTTGTCGTAACCCCTGCCCTCCTCGCTCATGGCCTTGGCCACGGGGGCCTTGGCCAGGTAGATGAGCAGGGCCGCAATGAACAGGCACCAGAACGGAATACTCATTCGACTTTCTCCTTGGGCGCTTCCAGCGCCTGGGTCGGGGTGTAGACCATCACATCCAGCACATCGGAATGGAATTCGCGGCGATACAGCACCAGCACGACGCCTGCGGTCACGAGCATGAAGAACCAGGGGTTGATGAACCAGGCCAGCATGGCCAGGCCGAAATAGTAACTGCGCAAGCCGAAGTTGAACTGGTTGGCCGCCAGCGAGATCACCCGCGCGGTGCGCTCGGCGAAGTCCTTGCGCTCCTGCTCGCTGACGTGCTTTTCACCGATCATCGGCGCCGAGCCCACCAGGATGGCGGCGAAGTTGTACTGGCGCATGCACCAGCTGAAGGTGAAGAAGGCGTAGACGAAGACCACCGCCAGACCCAGCAGCTTCACCTCGGAAACGCCCGTGCTGGCGGCCTGCACGAACGGCAGGTCCTCCAGCACCGAGACGGCACGATCGGTGGAACCGAGGACGGTAAGGATACCGGCCAGGATGATCAGGGTGCTGGAGGCGAAGAAGGAGGCATTGCGCTCCAGGTTTCCGATCACGCTGGCGTCGGCGATGCGGTTGTCGCGCAGCAGCAGGCGGCGCATCCAGTCCTCCCGGTAGAGATGCAGGACCGAAGCCAGGCAGGCGGTGTCCCTACCCTTCCAGATGGCGTAGCGGGTATAGCCCAACCAGCAGCCGACGAACCAGAGGATGGCCAGCAGGTGTGGCCAGTTGCGCAGAATGGTGGACATGCGAATTCCTTGTAAGAACGACGCGAATTATAGCGGGAGGCACTTACCGGCGCTGTGTTCAGGCGCGGATGTGGGCCAGGTGAAATCCGGGGCACTCACGCCGGCAGCCCTGTAGGGTGGAAAGCGCTCTTCCTTTCCACCATCCGCGGCCCAGCGGCACGCCGACGGTGGACCGGTGAAGCGTGGTCCACCCTACAAAAGCGCCCGAGATTGGCATCACCTTGCAGCCCAATGAAAAAGGCCGCCCGAAGGCGGCCTTATTTTGGCGGGACTCCGACCTCAGGCCGTCACTTCCACCGGTTTGCCCAGCAGGCGGTCGCAGAGGCTGGCCACGGCCAGGGCGGCGACGGCCGGCAGCAGCCAGGCCAGGCCCTGCTCCGAGAGCGGCAGATGGGACAGCCACTGCGGCATCCAGCCGGCCAGTCCGGCGCCCTTCAGGGCGTCCACCAGGCCGAACAGCAGGGACACCAGCATGACCGGCGCCACCACGCGGCCCGGTGAATGCCAGAGGCTCCAGCAGAAGCTCAGCGCCACCAGCACGATGCACGGCGGATAGATAGCGGTGAGTACCGGCACCGACACCTGGATCAGCTTGGTCAGGCCGAGGTTGGACACCACCAGGCTGAACGCGGCGAGGATGATCACCAGGCTGCGATAGGACAGCGGCAGCAGGCGGCTGAAGTACTCGGCACAGGCGCAGGTCAGGCCGACGGCGGTGACCAGGCAGGCCAGGGAAATCAGCGCCGCGAGGAACGCACTGCCCAGGTTGCCGAAGGTGTGCTGGACGTAGGCATGCAGCACTGCGGCGCCATTGCTGGCCTCACCGGCGATGTCATGGCTGTTGGCGCCGAGGCGGAACAGGCTGATATAGACCAGCGCCAGGCCGACACCGGCGATCAGGCCGGCAATGATGGCGTAGCGGGTGATCAGGCGCGGCGACTCGACACCACGGGAGCGGATGGCGTTGACGATGACGATGCCGAACACCAGGGCCCCCAAGGTATCCATGGTCAGGTAGCCATTGATGAAGCCCTGGGAGAACGGCGCGGCCTGGTAAGCCGGGGTGGCGTTACCGATCTCGCCCAGCGGCAGCATGAAGGCGGCGATGCCGAGAATCGCCAGGGCGACGATCTTCATCGGCGCCAGCACGCGGCCGACGGTATCCAGCAGGCGGCCCGGGTAGAGGGAAACCGCCAGCACCACCAGGAAGTAAACCAGGCTGTAGGCGAACAGGGCCAGCGGGGTATCGCCGGTCAGGGGCGCCAGGCCGACTTCGAAGGACACGGTGGCCGTACGGGGGGTGGCGAACAGCGGACCGACCGAAAGGTAGCAGACCGCCGCGAGCAGCACGCCAGCCGTCTTGCCGATGGGGCTGCTGAGGGAGTCCATGGCGCCACCGACCTTGGCCAGGGCGATGACGGTAACCACCGGCAGGCCCACCGCGGTGATCAGGAAGCCCAGGGCGGCCATCCAGACATGGGGGCCGGACTGCAGGCCGACAATGGGAGGGAAAATGATATTGCCGGCTCCGACGAACAACGCGAACGTCATGAAGCCGAGCGCCAGGATGTCCTGGCCTTTCAAGGATTTCATTGGGGAATTACCACATCGCTGAAACAGGGTTTACCGAAGGGGTTTCCCGATTGGGTCGGGGGAAACGTCATCCATCCGTTTGGGATTGATCGCTAGTGCCCGACCTTCGCCCTTTTGGGGCATGGCGAGCGGGGTAGTTGCAAGGCTACCGATTTTACCGGGGGAAGCACCTGACGTGGATCAGGCTGTCGGAGTAGCAACCATTTTTGTCGCTTGGCCGACAGGCGGTTGCACAACCGATGAAGCAGGTTGTACCCGAAACACAAAGGCCACCCCAAGGGGTGGCCTTTGCAGGGGAATCAAGGCGCCTTAGGCGTTCTTGACTTCCCAGCCGGTCAGCTCGGCCAGGGCCTTGCCGATGTCAGCCAGGGAACGCACGGTTTTCACACCAGCGTCCTGCAGGGCAGCGAACTTCTCGTCCGCAGTGCCCTTGCCACCGGAGATGATGGCACCCGCGTGGCCCATGCGCTTGCCGGGCGGTGCGGTCACGCCAGCGATGTAGGACACCACCGGCTTGGTCACGTTGGCCTTGATGAAGGCAGCAGCTTCTTCTTCAGCGGAACCGCCGATTTCGCCGATCATGACGATGGCTTCGGTCTGCGGGTCTTCCTGGAACAGCTTCAGGATGTCGATGAAGTTGGAGCCCGGGATCGGGTCACCGCCGATGCCCACGCAGGTGGACTGGCCGAAGCCGGCGTCGGTGGTCTGCTTCACGGCTTCATAGGTCAGGGTGCCGGAACGCGACACGATGCCTACCTTGCCCGGCAGGTGGATGTGGCCGGGCATGATGCCGATCTTGCACTCGCCGGGAGTGATCACGCCCGGGCAGTTCGGGCCGATCAGGCGTACGCCCAGCTCGTCGCATTTCACTTTGGCGTCCAGCATGTCGAGGGTCGGGATGCCCTCGGTGATGCAGACGATCAGCTTGATGCCGCCGTTGGCCGCTTCCAGGATGGAGTCCTTGCAGAAGGGAGCCGGAACGTAGATCACCGAAGCTTCGGCGCCGGTGGCTTCAACGGCTTCCTTGACAGTGTTGAACACCGGCAGGCCCAGGTGGGTGGTGCCGCCCTTGCCGGGGGTCACGCCGCCAACCATCTTGGTGCCGTAGGCGATGGCTTGTTCGGAGTGGAAAGTACCCTGGCTACCGGTGAAGCCTTGGCAGATGACTTTGGTGTCTTTGTTGATCAGGACGCTCATTACTTGCCCTCCGCGGCCTTGACGACTTGCTGTGCAGCGTCGGTCAGGCTGGTCGCCGCGATGATGTTCAGACCGCTCTCGGCCAGTACCTTGGCGCCGAGGTCAGCATTGTTGCCTTCCAGACGGACGACCACCGGGATTTTCACGCCAACTTCCTTCACGGCGCCGATGATGCCTTCGGCAATCATGTCGCAGCGAACGATGCCGCCGAAGATGTTCACCAGAACGGCAGCGACGTTGCTGTCGGACAGGATGATCTTGAACGCTTCGGTCACGCGCTCCTTGGTCGCACCGCCGCCAACGTCGAGGAAGTTGGCCGGCTTGCCGCCGTGGAGGTTGACGATGTCCATGGTACCCATGGCCAGGCCGGCACCGTTGACCATGCAGCCAATGTTGCCTTCCAGGGCCACGTAGTTCAGTTCCCACTTCTGCGCATGGGCTTCACGAGCGTCGTCCTGGGACGGGTCGTGCATGGCGCGCAGCTTGGGCTGACGGTACATGGCGTTGCTGTCGATGTTGATCTTGGCGTCCAGGCAGTGCAGGTTGCCGTCGGCCTTGATCACCAGCGGGTTCACTTCCAGCAGGGCCAGGTCGTAGTCCTGGAACAGCTTGGCCAGGTTCACGAAGATGTGGGTGAACTGCTTGATCTGGTCGCCTTCCAGGCCCAGCTGGAATGCCAGCTCACGGCCCTGGTAGGGCTGAGCGCCGACCAGCGGATCAACGGTGGCCTTGAGGATTTTCTCGGGAGTGTCGTGGGCGACCTTCTCGATGTCCACGCCACCTTCGGTGGAGGCCATGAACACGATACGGCGGCTGGAACGATCTACCACGGCGCCCAGGTACAGTTCCTTGGCGATGTCGGTGCAGGATTCGACCAGGATTTTGCTGACCGGCTGACCATTGGCGTCAGTCTGATAGGTCACCAGGCGCTTGCCCAGCCAGTTGGCGGCGAAGGCCTTGGCATCTTCCTTGCTCTTGACCAGCTTCACGCCGCCCGCTTTACCGCGGCCGCCAGCGTGGACCTGGGCTTTGACAACCCATTCGCTGCCACCGATCTTTTCGCAGGCTTCTGCGGCGTCTTCGGGGGTGTCTACGGCAAAGCCCTTGGATACGGGCAGGCCGTATTCAGCGAACAGCTGCTTACCCTGATACTCGTGGAGATTCATGCTTGTCTACCGTCTTCGTTTAGGTATTGCGCATTCGGCGCTGCATTCGTGGTGCCGCGCCACCTGTGACTGCTTGAAGGCAGTCCGGCGGGCTTTCCGCGTTGGGCGCCAATCGGTTGATCGGTGCTCAAGACGGGCAGCCCGCCGTGGTTCTTCGTCCTGAACAGGCCGCTTGCGCGACCCGGGCAGGGGATGTTGCTCAGCGCTTCTTGCGATTGGCGATGTGGATGGCGTGGCCATTCACAGCGAGGGCCGCTTCGTGCAGCGCTTCGGACAGAGTCGGGTGCGAGAAGACCATCATGCCCAGGTCTTCGGCGCTGGTGCCGAATTCCATGCCGATGGCACCCTGCTGTACCAGCTCGGCGGCGCTCGGGCCGATCACATGGACGCCCAGGACGCGGTCGGTCTTGGCATCGGCGACCACCTTGACGAAACCGGCGGTGTCGTTGGCAGCCATGGCGCGGCCGCTGGCGGCGAACGGGAAGGTGCCGACGTTGACTTCAACGCCTTCGGCCTTCAGCGCCTGCTCGGTCTTGCCGACCCACGCGATTTCCGGGTGGGTATAGATGACCGACGGGATCAGGTCATAGTTCATCTGGGCTTTGTGACCGGCGATGCGCTCGGCGACCATGATGCCCTCTTCCGAGGCCTTGTGGGCCAGCATGGCGCCACGTACCACGTCACCGATGGCATAGACGCCCGGAACGCTGGTCGCACAGTAGTCGTCGACGAAGATGAAGCCGCGCTCATCCAGGGTCACGCCGCTATCGGCGGCCAGCAGGTCGGTGGTCACCGGGCGACGGCCCACAGCCACGATCAGCTTGTCGAAGGTTTCCTTCTGCTCACCGTTGGCATCGGTGAAGCTGACGGTTACCTGCTTCTTCTTCACTTCGGAGCCGGTCACGCGGGCGCCCAGGCGAATCTTCAGGCCCTGCTTGGTGAGGATCTTCAGGGCTTCCTTGGAAACCTGGTCGTCGGCAGCCGGGAGGAACTTGTCCAGGGCTTCCAGCACAGTCACTTCGGCACCCAGGCGGGCCCAGACGGAGCCCAGTTCGAGGCCGATCACGCCGGCACCGATCACGCCCAGCTTCTTCGGCACGGCCTGGAAGTCCAGGGCGCCGGTGGAGTCGACGATCACGTCCTGGTCGACCGGAGCCGGCGGGATGTCTACCGGCTTGGAACCGGAAGCGAGGATCACATTCACGGCTTCAACGACCTGTACCTTGCCGTCGGAACCGGTGACTTCGACCTGCTTGTTGGCCAGCAGCTTGCCGTGGCCTTCCAGCAGGGTCACGCCGTTGGCCTTGAACAGGGTGGCGACGCCGCCGGTCAGGTTCTTCACGATGGTGTTCTTGCGACCCACCATCGCCGGTACGTCGATGCTGACGCCCTTGGCCTCGATACCGTGTATTTTGAAGCCCTCGTGGGCCTCATGGTACTTGTAGGAGCTGTCCAGCAGCGCCTTCGACGGAATGCAGCCGACGTTCAGGCAGGTGCCGCCCAGAGCGGTCTTGCCTTCCTTGTCCTGGTACTTCTCGATGCAGGCGGTCTTCAGGCCGAGCTGAGCGGCCTTGATGGCGGCAACGTAGCCGCCGGGGCCCGCACCAATCACTACCACGTCGAATTTCTGGGTCATAACTCATTCCTTCTCGTATGAAACCGGACGGCCCCTGTAAGGGGGGCCGCCGTTAAGAGAGACTGCCGATCAGATGTCGAGCAGCAGACGAGCCGGGTCTTCCAGCAGGTCCTTGATGGTGACCAGGAAGCTTACAGCTTCCTTGCCATCGATCAGGCGGTGGTCGTAGGACAGCGCCAGGTACATCATCGGCAGGATCACCACCTGGCCGTTAACGGCCATCGGGCGTTCCTGGATCTTGTGCATACCGAGGATGGCGGTCTGCGGCGGGTTGACGATGGGACTGGAGAGCAGAGAACCGAACACGCCACCGTTGGAGATGGTGAAGGTGCCACCGGTCATCTCTTCGATGGTCAGCTTGCCGGCCTTGGCCTTCTTGCCGAAGTCGGCGATGCCGCCTTCGATTTCCGCCAGGCTCATGAACTCGGCGTTGCGCAGCACCGGTACCACCAGGCCACGGTCGCTGGATACGGCAACGCCGATATCCTGGTAGCCGTGGTAGACGATGTCGCTGCCGTCGATCGAGGCGTTGACGCCCGGGAAGCGCTTCAGGGCCTCGGTGGCGGCCTTGACGAAGAAGGACATGAAGCCCAGGCGCACGCCGTTGTGGCGCTTCTCGAACAGGTCCTTGTACTTGGCGCGCAGGTCCATGACCGGCTTCATGTTGACTTCGTTGTAGGTGGTCAGCATGGCCATGGTGGACTGGGCTTCGACCAGACGCTCGGCAACCTTGGCGCGCAGGCGGGTCATCGGCACGCGCTTCTCGATGCGGTCGCCGGCACCGAAGATCGGCGCTTCGCCAGCCGGAGCGGCCGGCTTGGCGGCGGCAGGAGCGGCAGCCGGGGCCGACTTCTTGGCTTCAACGGCGGCAACCACGTCTTCCTTGGTCACACGACCGCCCTTGCCGGTGCCGGCGATGCTGTTCGGGTCGATGCCGTTCTCTTCGGCCAGCTTGCGGGCGGCCGGAGAGAGGATGGCGTCGTCGCCGGCAGCGGCCGGGGCGGCAGCCTGGGCGGCCGGAGCAGCAGCCGGGGCGGCCGCGGCAGGAGCGGCAGCAGCCGCAGCGCCGGCGTTCAGCTTGCCGAGCAGTTCGCCGCTGAGAACGGTGTCGCCCTCGTTCTTGACGATTTCAGCCAGGACGCCGTCGGCTTCCGCCAGGACTTCCATAACCACTTTGTCGGTCTCGATGTCGACGATCAGCTCGTCGCGCTTGACCGCATCGCCCGGCTTCTTGTGCCAGGTAGCCACGGTGCCGTCGGCAACCGATTCCGGGAAAGTGGGGGCTTTGATCTCGATAGCCATTGTTCAGGGTTCCTATCTAATTCGGTTTCGTTGCGCGAAGGCGTTAAACAGTAAAGGCGTCTTGCAGCAGTTTTTCCTGCTGCTCGGCGTGCATGGAGGCGTAGCCGCAAGCTGGCGCCGCCGAACCTTCACGACCGGCGTACTCGAGGAACAGGCCCTTCTTGTGGGCTGCCGCGACACGACGCATGTGATGCTGGCTGCAGTACCAGGCACCCTGGTTCATCGGCTCTTCCTGGCACCAGACGATGTGCTTGAGGTTCTTGTACGGGGCAAGCACCTCGGCCAGGTCGTCCTCGGGGAACGGATACAGCTGCTCGATACGCACGATGGCGATGTCTTCGCGGCCTTCGGCGCGACGCTTCTCCAGCAGGTCGTAGTAGACCTTGCCGCTGCACAGGACCAGGCGGTCCACCTTCTTCGGATCGATCGCATCGATCTCGTCGATGACGGTCTGGAAGGAGCCTTCGGCCAGATCTTCCAGGGTCGAGATGGCCAGCTTGTGGCGCAGCAGGGACTTCGGCGTCAGGGCCACCATCGGCTTGCGCAGCGGGCGGATCACCTGGCGGCGCAGCATGTGGTAGACCTGGGCCGGGGTGGTCGGCACGCAGACCTGGATGTTGTGCTCGGCGCACAGCTGCAGGTAGCGCTCCAGACGCGCGGAGGAGTGCTCCGGGCCCTGACCTTCGTAGCCGTGCGGCAGCAGCATGGTCAGGCCGCACAGGCGACCCCACTTGTGCTCGCCACTGGTGATGAACTGGTCGACCACCACCTGGGCACCGTTGGCGAAGTCACCGAACTGGGCTTCCCAGATCACCAGCGCGTTCGGCATGGTGGTGGAATAGCCGTATTCGAAGGCCAGTACGGCCTCTTCCGAGAGGTAGGAGTCGTACAGGTCGAACTTCGGCTGGTCGGCGAACAGATGCTGCAGCGGCAGGTAGGTGCCGGCGTCCTTCTGGTTGTGCAGCGCCGCATGGCGGTGCGAGAAGGTGCCGCGGCCCACGTCCTGGCCGGTGATGCGAACCGGGTGGCCTTCGAACAGCAGGGTCGCGTACGCCATGGTTTCGGCGTAGCCCCAGTTGATCGGCATGGCGCCGGCGCCCATCTTCTGGCGGTCTTCGAGGATCTTCGCGACCTGGCGCTGTACCACGAAGCCTTCCGGGATTTCCAGCAGCTTGGCGGAGAGTTCCTGCAGGGTCTTCAATTCGAAGCTGGTGTCGTGGCGCGCGGTCCAGGCATGGCCCAGGTAGGGGCGCCAGTCAACGAACAGCTCCTTGTTGGGCTCCTTGACCAGGCTCTTGACCACATGCTGGCCGTTGTCCAGCGCGGTGCGGTATTCGTCGATCTTGGCCTGGACGTTGGCGCTGTCGAGGGCGCCGGACTGGGTCAGGGCGTCGGCATACAGCTCGCGGGTGGTGCGCTGCTTGGAGATCTGCTGGTACATCAGCGGCTGGGTGCCGCTCGGCTCGTCGGCCTCGTTGTGGCCGCGACGGCGGTAGCAGACCAGGTCGATCACCACGTCACGCTTGAACTGCATGCGGTAGTCGACAGCCAGCTGGGTCACGAACAGCACGGCTTCCGGATCGTCACCGTTCACGTGCAGGATCGGCGCCTGGATCATCTTGGCGACGTCGGTGCAGTACTCGGTGGAACGCGAGTCTTCCGGGCGGCTGGTGGTGAAGCCAACCTGGTTGTTGATCACCAGGTGGATGGTGCCGCCAGTGCGATAGCCGCGGGTCTGCGACATCTGGAAGGTTTCCATGACCACGCCCTGGCCGGCGAAGGCCGCGTCGCCGTGGATGGAGATCGGCAGTACCTTGTCACCGGTCTTGTCCTGGCGGCGGTCCTGACGGGCGCGCACGGAACCCTCGACCACCGGGGAAACGATTTCCAGGTGGGACGGGTTGAACGCCAGGGCCAGGTGCACTTCGCCACCGGGGGTCATGACGTTGGAGGAGAAGCCCTGGTGGTACTTCACGTCACCGGAGGACAGGCCCTCGGTCTTCTTGCCTTCGAACTCGTCGAACAGGTCGCGCGGGTTCTTGCCGAAGGTGTTGACCAGGACGTTCAGGCGGCCACGGTGGGCCATGCCGATGACGATTTCCTTCAGGCCATAGGAGCCGGAGCGCTGGATGATCTCGTCCAGCAGCGGGATCAGGCTCTCACCACCTTCCAGGCCGAAACGCTTGGTGCCCGGGTATTTGGTGCCCAGGTATTTTTCCAGGCCCTCGGCGGCGGTCAGGCGCTCGAGCAGGTGGCTCTGCACTTCCGGCGAGAACACCGGACGGCCGCGCACGCTTTCCAGGCGCTGCTGGAACCACTTGCGTTGCTCGGAATCGACGATGTGGGTGAACTCGGCACCGATGGTGCGGCAATACGTCTCGTTGAGGGTCTGCTGAATCTCGCGCAGAGTAGCCTCTTCCTTGCCGATGTAGAGCTCACCCGTGCGGAAGGTGGTGTCGAGATCGGCGTCGGTCAGGCCGTAATGGCGGATCGACAGATCGGCAGGAGCCGGACGCTGCCACAGACCAAGCGGATCGAGCTTGGAGGCCTGGTGGCCGCGCATGCGGAAAGCCTGGATCAGGCGCAGGACTTCAACCTGCTTCTTCTCGTGTTCACTGCTTACGGCGCCAGCGGATACAGGCTGGGCGCGGCGCTGGTTCTTGGCGAGCAGGACAAAATGATCGCGGACGGTGGAGTGCGAAACGTCGGTGGCAAGATTGCCGTCGGTCGGCAGCTTCTGGAAGTAAGTGCGCCACTCTTCGGGCACAGCGTTGGGATCGTGCAGGTAGAGCTCATAGAGCTCCTCCACATAGGCAGCGTTACCACCGGATAGGTGGGCACTGTTCCACATGCGCTGCATTTCGCTTTCTTGCATGCTTTGTCACCCTCGATAAGGGGACACCATCGGCATGGAAACCACTAGGGCTAAGAAGTCCTGGCACAGCGACTTCGGCAAAGCCACCAAGGATCCCGCAGATAGTCCGGGCACCAGCCCGGTCGCCCCTGCTGGTCATCTATATATTTTTCAAATAAGGAACACGACTTTGTGAGCTGCGTTCCTGGTTGTACTGCGGCACCGACAAAGCCGGCGCCGCAGGTGTTACGGGTACCGCAATCGAATCAGGTACCGCTTTGCAGCAGCATGTTGCGTACGTGACCGATAGCCTTGGTCGGGTTCAGACCCTTCGGGCACACGTTCACGCAGTTCATGATGCCGCGGCAGCGGAACACACTGAACGGGTCGTCCAGCGCGGCCAGGCGCTCTTCGGTCTTGGTGTCACGGCTGTCGGCCAGGAAGCGGTAGGCCTGCAGCAGCGCAGCGGGACCAAGGAACTTGTCCGGGTTCCACCAGAAGGACGGGCAGGAGGTCGAGCAGCAGGCGCACAGGATGCACTCGTACAGACCATCGAGCTTCTCGCGCTCTTCCGGGGACTGCAGACGCTCGATGGCCGGGGCCGGAGTATCGTTCTGCAGGAAGGGTTTCACCTTCTCGTACTGCTTGTAGAAGATGCTCATATCGACGACCAGGTCACGGATGACCGGCAGACCCGGCAGCGGGCGAATCACCAGCTTGCCGCCCTTCAGACCGGCAGCGGACAGCGGCGTGATGCACGCCAGGCCGTTCTTGCCGTTGATGTTCATGCCGTCGGAACCGCAGACGCCTTCACGGCAGGAGCGACGGTAGGAGAAACCCTCGTCCTGCTCCTTGATCAGCGCCAGTACGTCGAGGACCATCACGTCCTTGCCATCGGTGTCGATCTGGAAGTCCTGCATGGTCGGAGCGCTGTCGCGCTCCGGGTTGTAGCGATAGACGCTGACAGTGAGAGTGTTGGACATGTCGGCCACCCTTAATAAGTACGTATTTTGGGTTCGAACGCCGGAACGGTCTTCGGCGCGAAGTTGACGGCGCGCTTGGCAACGCGCTTCTCACCCGGGAAGTACAGGGTGTGGCACAGCCAGTTCTCGTCGTCGCGGTCTTCGAAGTCTTCGCGGGCGTGGGCGCCACGGGACTCTTTACGGACTTCCGCGGCGATAGCGGTGGCTTCGGCGACTTCCAGCAGGTTCTGCAGCTCCAGCGCTTCGATGCGCGCGGTGTTGAAGGCCTGGGACTTGTCGTTGATCTTCACGTTGGCGATGCGCTCACGCAGCTCGGCGAGCTGGGCGATACCCTTCTGCATGTATTCGCCGGTACGGAATACACCGAAGTAGTTCTGCATGCAGCTTTGCAGCTCGCGCTTCAGCGGGGCGACTTCTTCGCCGCTGCTGCGCTCGTTGACGCCGGCCAGACGCTTGAGGGACTGCTCGATGTCGGTGTCGCTGGCGCCACGCGCCTCGATACCTTCCTTGAGCGCCTTCTCCAGGTGCAGACCGGCGGCGCGGCCGAATACGACCAGGTCGAGCAGCGAGTTGCCGCCCAGACGGTTGGCGCCGTGCACCGATACGCAAGCCACTTCGCCCACGGCGAACAGGCCTTCGACGATGGTGTCGTTGCCGTTGGCGTCCTGGGTGATGGCCTGGCCATGGATGTTGGTGGCAACGCCGCCCATCATGTAGTGGCAGGTCGGGATAACCGGGATCGGCGCGACGACCGGGTCGACGTGCGCGAAGGTCTTGGACAGTTCGCAGATGCCGGGCAGGCGGCTGTGCAGAACTTCCTCGCCCAGGTGGTCGAGCTTCAGCAGTACGTGGTCCTTGTTCGGGCCCACGCCGTTGCCGGCGATCACTTCCTTGACCATGGAGCGGGCGACCACGTCGCGGCCGGCCAGGTCCTTGGCGTTCGGAGCGTAACGCTCCATGAAGCGCTCGCCATGGGCGTTGATCAGGTAACCACCCTCGCCACGGCAACCTTCGGTCACCAGCACGCCGGCGCCGGCGATGCCGGTCGGGTGGAATTGCCACATTTCGATGTCCTGCACCGGTACGCCGGCACGCAGGGCCATGCCCACGCCGTCGCCGGTGTTGATCAGGGCGTTGGTGGTGGAGGCGTAGATACGGCCGGCACCGCCAGTGGCCAGAACCACGGCCTTGGAGCGGATGTAGACGGTCTCGCCGGTCTCGATGCAGATGGCGATGATGCCGACGATGGCGCCGTCCTGGTTCTTCACCAGATCAACGGCGTACCACTCGTTGAGGAACGAGGTGCCGCTCTTCAGGTTGGCCTGGTACAGGGTGTGCAGCAGGGCGTGACCGGTACGGTCGGCCGCGGCACAGGTACGGGCAGCCTGGCCACCCTTGCCGAAGTCCTTGGACTGGCCACCGAACGGACGCTGGTAGATGCGGCCCTGCTCGGTACGGGAGAACGGCAGGCCCATGTGTTCGAGCTCGAACACCGCTTCCGGACCAACGGAGCACATGTATTCGATGGCGTCCTGGTCACCGATGTAGTCGGAGCCCTTGACGGTGTCGTACATGTGCCAGCGCCAATCGTCGTTCGGGTCGGCCGAAGCGATGGCGCAGGTGATGCCGCCCTGGGCAGAAACAGTGTGGGAACGGGTCGGGAAGACCTTGGTCACCACAGCGGTCTTGTGGCCACCCTGGGCCAGTTGCAGCGCGGCACGCATGCCAGCGCCACCGCCACCTACGATGATGGCGTCGAAGGAAAGAGTACGAATGCTAGCCATGGATCACACACCCCAGAGAATCTGTACGCCCCAGACGAAGAACGCGAACATCGCCATGCCGCATACCGCCTGGAACAGGAAACGCACCACAGTCGCCGACTTGCCCAACGCCATGGGGGTCAGGTAGTCGGTGGAGATGGTCCACATGCCGACCCAGGCGTGAACGCTCAGGGCGACCAGGGCCAGCAGGCTGAAGATGCGCATCGCGGTGTGGGAGAACAGACCGTGCCATTCGGCGAAGGTCAGACCCGGATTGAACAGCAGGTAGCCCAGCAGGAAAAGGAAATAAGCCGCGAGAACGACCGCAGAAACACGCTGGGCCATCCAGTCGTAGAGGCCCGAACGCGAGAAGTTCGTGACGTTGGTTACCATACCCACACCCCCAGAAGCACGATCAGCACCGCAGAAACTGCGATGACAATTTTCGAGCCCAGCTTGCCGCCCTCGAGCGTCTCGCCGACGCCCGCATCCATTACCAGGTGGCGCACGCCGGCAACCAGGTGGTAAAGCAGTGCGGACAGGAGGCCCCAAATCACCAGCTTGGCCAGCGGACTGGTCAGGTACGCCTTGACCTGCTCGAAGCCTTCCTCGGAGCTCAGCGATTTGTCGAGCGCGAACAGCAGCACGGCAATGCCGAAGAAGAGGATGACGCCGGAGATTCGATGCAGGATGGACGTGTAAGCAGTGATGGGGAGTTTGATGGTCCTGAGATCTAGGTTTACAGGTCGTTGGCTATTCACGGCTTTTTTTTCACACTGAGGCCCCTAACAAACAGGGCAAGTTGTCGGGAAGTGCACTGATCAGGTACCCCTCACCAAAGGGAGTGCCGACCACCAGAATCCGGGCTCGAAGCCCTTGGCGATCGGGCGCTGAGTATAGACAGTTAGCTGACTAATGACAATGCGAACCCCTGCCCCTAACGGTGGATTGCGCTGCCTATATAAAAGGCGTAAATAGCCCCCCATTTTCCGCCGAAAAACCCGCGCAAACCCCGCTGGCGCATGGGTTTCTTCAAATTGACTTTCGAATTTATAGCTCTATAGTGTCCCGGGCCCTGCGTGGGGGGCTGTCTGATGATTTCAAGCATAACTAGGAGGCCGCTATGGCTGACAAAAAAGCGCAGTTGATCATCGAGGGCGCAGCCCCCGTAGAGCTGCCCGTTCTGTCCGGTTCCATGGGACCCGATGTAGTCGATGTGCGGGGCCTGACCTCCACGGGCTGCTTCACCTTTGATCCTGGCTTTATGTCGACCGCCTCTTGCGAGTCGAAGATCACCTACATCGACGGCGACAAGGGCGTACTGCTGCACCGTGGCTATCCGATCGAGCAACTGGCAGAGAAATCCGACTACCTGGAAACCTGCTACCTGCTGCTGAACGGCGAACTGCCGAACGCGGAAGAGAAGGCCAAGTTCGTTGGCACCATCAAGAACCACACCATGGTTCACGAGCAGTTGAAGAGCTTCTTCAACGGCTTCCGCCGCGATGCCCACCCGATGGCCATCATGTGCGGCGTGGTCGGTGCCCTCTCCGCCTTCTACCACGACTCCCTGGACATCAATAACCCGCAGCACCGCGAAGTCTCGGCGATGCGCCTGGTCGCCAAGATGCCGACCATCGCGGCCATGGCCTACAAGTACTCCATGGGCCAGCCCATGATGTACCCGCGTAACGACCTGAACTACGCGGAAAACTTCCTGCACATGATGTTCAACACCCCGGCCGAGATCAAACCGATCAGCCCGGTGCTGGCCAAGGCCATGGATCGCATCTTCATCCTGCATGCGGACCACGAGCAGAACGCCTCCACCTCCACCGTGCGCCTGGCCGGCTCCTCCGGCGCCAACCCCTTCGCCTGTATCGCTGCCGGCATCGCGGCCCTCTGGGGTCCGGCCCACGGCGGTGCCAACGAAGCCGTGCTGACCATGCTGGACGAGATCGGCGACGTTTCTAACATCGACAAGTTCGTGGCCAAGGCCAAGGACAAGAACGATCCGTTCAAGCTGATGGGCTTCGGCCACCGCGTCTACAAGAACTTCGACCCGCGCGCCAAGGTCATGAAGCAGACCTGCGACGAGGTTCTGGCCGAGCTGGGCATCAACGACCCGCAACTCGAACTGGCCATGAAGCTGGAAGAGATCGCGCGCAACGATCCTTACTTCAAGGAGCGCAACCTCTACCCGAACGTGGACTTCTACTCGGGCATCATCCTCAAGGCCATCGGCATCCCGACCAGCATGTTCACCGTGATCTTCGCCCTCGCGCGTACCGTCGGCTGGATCTCCCACTGGAAGGAAATGCTCTCCGGCCCGTACAAGATCGGCCGTCCGCGCCAGCTGTACACCGGCCACGAAAAGCGTGACTTCGTCCCGCTGGAAGGCCGCAACTGAGGCTGACCGCTCAATGAAAAAGGCTGCCGATCGGCAGCCTTTTTTATTTCAACTCGGTCTAACCCTTCAGTGTTTTTCCGCCCGCTGGCGCATCGCTTTCAGGGTATTGAAGGGCGCATCGACGACGAAACTGTTCGCCAGCCAGGACGGCACGCTGCCACCCGGCTCGGTATGCACCTGGTAGGTGACTTCGACTTCCCCGCTCCCCTTCGGCACCAGCTTCCAGAATCCATCCACCTGGGTCACCCGCACATAGCCATCGGCCTCGGGCAGATAGTTGGGCACGCCTTCTAGAACGCGCGTCACGCTGCCGTCCGCCCCCACTTGCGAGGTGACATGGATCACCGAGTCCCGTGGTGTCACCGGCCAGGGCGTGTTGAAGCGGGTGTAGGTCCAGCTCTGAGGTCCGTCGAGCTTCACCAGCTTCTGATCCTTGCACTCGTGGATCCAGGCGCAGGAACCGACGACATCCTCCTGCAGGGCGCGCAAGGTGGCGACATCGGTCTTCATGGTGGTGACGCCGCGATAAGCCTTGTACCTGGAGCCCGGCACGTCACTCAGGAATACCTTGATGCCATCTTCGTCCTTGGCCAGCTTCCACTCCTCGGCATGGGCGAACGACGTCGCCAACAGACCCAGGGCGCAAAGCGCCACGACCTTGATTCTCATGATCTCTCCTTGTTCAGACAGTACCGACCAACGCCGTCACAGGGTTCAGGCTGCCGAGGTCGCCTGCTCCAGCCAGCCGAGCAGGCGAATGGCGTCTTCCCGGGTCTCGCCACAGACCTCGGGATCGGCTTGGAAGTCGCCGCACACCGCCGGCCGCCGCGGGTCGCCGAACAACTGGCAGAGGTTCTCCACGGAAAGATGCAGGCAACGCTCCCCCGCGGGCTTGCCCCCAGGCATGCCCGGCAGGGGTGAACTGATGGACGGCGCTATGCAGCAGGCACCACAGCCTGGACGGCAATGCATGGTGAAGGACCTCGAACGGCAGGGACGACGGCAGGAAGGCACATTTTACTTGGCGAGAGGCACCATTGGCATCGCCCCGACCACCGAAGCCTGGCGCGCACGCAATTCCTCCACGCTATCGCCCAGGTAGATATTCGCCAAGAGCCGCCCCTCGTGGACTTCCAACCCCACTCGCCGCGGATCGCGCAGGTCGAATAACTGATAGGCCCCGGACTGGCTGCGGAACGCACGCACCCGGGAAGTGACGTAGAAAGCCTGGGACGCGACGCCACTGAGACCGCCCTGCTCCGCCCCCAGGCTGCCAGGCGGCGGAACCGCCAGCAGGCGACCGGACATGTCGTGGACACCGGAAACCTCGCCGAAACCGAAGATCCGCTCATCCGGTTCCCGACGCCAGGCCAGGTAAAGGCGGTTGAGCCGCGGCGACTCCAGGGACACGGAGAGCACCACCCCTCGCTCGCCGTCGTCCTCCAACGCCAGCACATAGCCACTCAGGCTGCCGTCGGCGCAACGCAAGTGCCCCTTGAGCAACAGCCGCCCCCCCAGGCGTTCGAAGGACTCCAGACTTTGCTCCTGGCAGAGCAGCTCGCGACTGTCGCGCAGCGCCCCGCTCCGCTGGCGCCGCTCGACTTCGGCACGCCCCCTGCCGGCGGCCAGAAATCCACCCTCCGCTGCCCAGAGCACCTTTTCCGGCCGCCCCTGCGGATGCACCCTGAACCCCTGGCCACGCCAGGCCAGGCGGTAGCGGCCGAAATCGAAATCCCGCGTCACCGCGAATGCGGGCGGCAGGCGCAGCTGCGCGACCACCGGTTGCTTGCGCCAGTGCTCGACACCACGCAACGTCGCGATGGCCACACCGAGCAACACCAGCACCAGGAATCCCAGTCCCCGCCAGACGGCCATGGTTCTCCCCTTCCCTTGCATAGCGACACCCATTAGGCTCCGCGCTCCTCCAAACCAAGAGCCCCCCCCGACCATGCCCGTCTGGCTGCAAACCCTGGCCTTGCTCAGCCTTTCCAACGTATTCATGACCTTCGCCTGGTATGGCCACCTCAAGACGCTCAACACCAAGCACTGGGTGATTGCGGCGCTGATCAGCTGGGGTATCGCCCTGTTCGAGTACATGATCATGGTGCCGGCCAACCGCATTGGTTACACCGAACTCTCGGTCAGCCAGCTGAAGATCATGCAGGAAGTGATCACCCTCGCCATCTTCGTTCCCTTCAGCGTGATGTACATGCAGCAACCGCTGAAGCTGGACTATCTGTGGGCGGGGTTGTGCCTGCTGGGAGCCGTCTACTTCATTTTCCGCAGCTAGGCTCGCCTGCGCTTCGGCCATGCGTCGTCAGAAATCGGCTCAGACTGCTCATTAACAGTCGTTAACTCCGCGTCTTCGCCGATTTCTTCCTAGCCTGGCCTTTGCTCGGCGGCCTAGCCTTCCGTTTACGCGGGCTTCTTCAGCCGTGCGATCAGGCTCGAGGTATCCCAGCGTCCGCCGCCTATGGCCTGGACCTCGGCGTAGAACTGGTCGACCAGCGCGGTTACCGGCAGCTGCGCACCGTTGCGCGCGGCCTCGTCCAGCACGATGGACAAGTCCTTGCGCATCCAGTCCACGGCGAAGCCGAAATCGAAGGAACCCTCCAGCATGCTCTGGTGGCGATGTTCCAGCTGCCAGGACTGGGCCGCGCCCTTGCTGATCACCTCCATGGCGCCCTGGGCATCCAGCCCGGCGCACTGGGCGAAATGCAGCGCCTCGGCCAGCCCCTGCAACAAGCCGCCGACGCAGATCTGGTTGACCATCTTGGTCAGTTGGCCGCTGCCCACCGGGCCCATGCGGCGAATCATCTTGGCGTAGCTGTCGATCACCGGTGCGGCCCGGTCGTAGAACGCCTGATCGCCCCCCACCATCACCGACAGCATGCCCGCTTCGGCACCGGCCTGACCGCCGGAAACCGGCGCATCGAGAAAACCCAGCTCGCGTTCGGCGGCCAGGACGGCCATCTCCCGCGCCACTTCCGCCGACGCCGTGGTGTGGTCCACCAGGATCGAACCGGGCGCCATGCCGGCGAAGGCGCCATCCGGGCCCAGCAGAACGGCACGCAGATCGTCGTCATTGCCGACGCAGACCATCACGAATTCCGCCCCTTCAGCCGCTTGGCGCGGCGTGGCAAACGCGTCGCCACCGAACTCGTCGCACCAGAGCTCGGCCTTTGCCGGCGAACGGTTGTAGACCCGCACCGAATGACCTTCGCAGGCCAGGTGCCCGGCCATGTTGAAGCCCATCACCCCCAACCCGATGAACGCTACTTCAGCCATTGTTATTCTCCTTCGTCGACCTGCTGGAAAGCCTAACACGCAGTTTGCCGCCTCGCTAAAGCCCCTCCATACTCGCTCCAGGCTGGCCCGACTGGGTCACGCTGCCAAGGAGAACAGCATGCCGCACTGGCTGGTCATCGACCTGGAAGCCACTACCGAAGAGGGTGGCTGGCCATTGGAAGAAATGGAAATCATCGAAATCGGCGCCAGCCTGGTCCGCGCCGACGGCCATGAGGTGGATCACTTCCAGCGTTTCGTGCGCCCGGCGCGACGCCCCTGCCTGACCGGTTTCTGCCGCCAGCTTACGCATATCAGCCAGGCCGACGTGGACAGCGCCGCGAGCCTGCCCCAGGTCTGGCAGGCCTTCGAGCGCTGGTTGGGCCACCACAGACCACGCCTGGTGGGCTGGGCCAGCTGGGGCGACTACGACCGTCGCCAGTTGGAGCAGGAATGGCAGCTCCACGGCCTGGACAGCCTGCTGGCCGCCGTCCCCCACCTGAACCTCAAGCAGCGCTTTGCCGAGGCGCGCCAGCTCAAGCGCGCCGTGGGGCTACATGCGGCGCTGCAACTTGCCGGCCTGCATTTCCAGGGCCAGCAACATCGCGCCTTGGAAGATGCTCGCAATACTGCCCGGTTATTGCCGCTGGCCTTGCCCTAGGGCCTGCAGACCCTTTGCATCGCTGGCCACGCGGCCCTCGGCCAATGAGTCCGAACCGGAACGTGGATGGATTGGGTTGCGCCATGCACCAGTGGGGCTCGGCCTGCCCCCAGGGTGGACCTGGCTAAGCCATGCCCACCCTGCAAGGCTATTCCTACGTCAAAGCACCTGACCGAGGAAGGCTTGCGCCCGCGGGTCCCGGGGCTGAGCAAAGAACTGCGCGGGCGGGGCGTCTTCCAGCAGCTTGCCATGGTCGAAGAACAGCACGCGGTCGGCCACTTCGCGGGCGAAGCCCATTTCGTGGGTCACGCAGACCATGGTCATGCCTTCCTGGGCCAGCTGTTTCATCACGTCCAGCACCTCGCCGACCATTTCCGGGTCCAGCGCCGAGGTGGGCTCGTCGAACAGCATCACCTTGGGCTCCATGCACAGGGCGCGGGCGATGGCCACGCGCTGCTGCTGGCCGCCGGACAGGCGCGAGGGGTACTCGTTGGCCTTCTGCGCGATGCCGACCTTGGTCAGCAGCGCCTGGGCCTTGGCCTCGCGCTCGGCCTTGCCGCGCTTGCGCACCACCTTCTGCGCCAGGCAGAGGTTTTCCAGCACGGTCATGTGCGGGAACAGGTTGAAATGCTGGAACACCATGCCCACCTCGCGGCGGTAGGCGTTCACATCGGTCTTCGGGTCGGCGAGGTCGACACCGTCGATGACGATCGAGCCGGAATCCAGCTCTTCCAGGCCGTTCAGGCAGCGCAGGAAGGTGGACTTGCCCGAGCCGGACGGCCCCAGTACCACCAGCACTTCACCCTTGGCCACAGAGGTGCCGACATTGTCTACCGCGCGTACCAATTGACCACGGGCGTTGAAGGTCTTAACCAAATCACGGACTTCAATCACTTTTCCCGAGCCTCCGCTCCAGACTGTTGGCGATTTGCGACAGCGGCAGGTTGATGAGCAGGTACAGCGCCGCTACGCAGAACCAGATCTCGAAGGTGGAGAACGAGGTGGTGATCGCTTCGCGGCCGCTCTTGGTCAGCTCGGTGATGGCGATCACCGAGACCAGTGAGGTGTCTTTCACCAGGCTGATGAACTGCCCGGCCAGGGGCGGCAACACGCGCTTGAAGGCCTGGGGCAGGATCACGTGGCGCATGGACTGGCCGCCGGTCAGGCCCAGGGAGCGGGCCGCTTCATTCTGGCCACGGGCAATGGACTGCACGCCGGCGCGGACGATCTCGCCCACATAGGCACCGGTGAACAGCGCCAGCGCCGCCACCCCGGCGAACTCGCGGGAGAGGTTCAGCACCGTGCCGATGAAGAAGTAGAAGATGAAGATCTGCACCAGCAGCGGCGTGCCACGCACCAGTTCGACATAGACGGTGGACAGGTCGCGCAGGGTGGGGTTGTGCGACAGCCGGCAAAGGCCGGTGAACAGGCCGATCACCAGGCCCAGGGCGCCGGACAGCGCGGAAATCCACAGGGTGGTCCAGAGGCCCCAGAGCAGCGGGCCGGCAGTCCAGTGACGGGTCACACCGATCTGGTCGCCTTCGGAAACCTCATCGCCCTGGCTGACCTGCAGGCTGTCCCTGGCCACTTCCAACACCTGCTCCTTGCCGCCCTCGGCGGTCAGGGTCACACGGGCGTTGCTTCCGGCGTCGACGATGGCACTGACGGTGCCGTAGTCGGCGGCGCGCTGGCCTTCTTCCGCCTGGTAGGCGAAGTACTGTGGCACGCGGTTCCAGCGCCACTCATAGGAAATCAGCGAGGTGGAATACCAGAGCGCGTAGGCCAGCATGAACAGGATCAAACCTGTCAGCAGGTTCCAGGGCAACTGGCCGGCTCGTTTTGAACCTGCCCGCGCGGAGCTTTTGCCCAGCGCTTGCCACGGCAGTTGAAGTTTTTTTTGCGTATTCATGGTGAGTTCTCGGCCTCAGGCTTCAAGGGCGCAATCGACTGGGCGGGCCGGTCACCCGACCCAGTCGATCGACGTGTCGCTTATTCCATTTCCTTGAGCCAGTCCGTGCTCTTGAACCACTTGGCATGGATGCGCGCGTAGCTGCCGTCTTCCTTGGCCTGGCGCAGGTAGTTGTTGATCCAGTTGAGGCTGTCGTAATCGGCTTTCTTCAGGCCGAAGGCCAGGGGCTCGTAGGTGAAGGGCTCTTCCAGGAACGCCAGCTTGCCGGCGCCGGCCTTGTTCACCGCCACCACGTTGTAGGGTGCGTCGTAAATGAAGGCATCGGCCTTGCCGTTGACCACGTCCATCACTGCTTCCTGCTCGTTGTCGAAGCCGTGGTACTGGGCCTTGGCGATCAGCTTCTTGGCGACCATTTCGCCGGTGGTACCGATCTTCGAGGTGATGCGGTACTTGGCATCGTTCAGGTCCTTGTAGGACTTGATCTCGCCTTGCAGCTCCTTGCGGACCAGCAGGGTCTGGCCGACCACGATGAAGGGCTCGGAGAAGTTGATGCGCAGGTTGCGCTCCTGGGTCAGGGTCATGCCGGAACCGATCATGTCGAACTTGTCGGTCAGCAGCGCCGGGATGATGCCGTCGTAGCTGGTGGACACCAGCTCCAGCTTGACGCCCATGGACTTGGCCATGGCCTTCAACAGGTCGACTTCGAAGCCGATGATCTCGCCGCGCTTGTTGGTCATCTCGAAGGGCATGTAGGTCGGGTCCATGCCGACCCGCAACGTGCCGCGCTTGACAGCATCATCGATGGCACCGGCATGGGCCGAGAGCCCGGTGAGCATGCAGCCCGAAAGTACAAGCAACGACAGGATCTTTCTCATGGTTATCTCTTCTTGTTGAGGGAGGCTTAGGAACGTACAGGTACTTAATTGCACGATCCTGTATATACATGTAAGCAAAACATAAGCCAACCCAGCAGCCGAGGCGGAAATCGCCGTGCCGCAATGAAGTCAGGGAAGTTTCAAAAACACAGGTCCGCGCCTCGTGGATCGGCTTGTTACTCCCCGTTACTTCTGATGGGAAATTTATTCCCGTTGTGCATGAGCGGTCGGAAATCGTTGTAGGCCGGTTCCGGACAAGCCGAGCGTTCACCAGGCCGCGCAGAGTCCTTCCAGGGCAGGATCGAGGGTGACGATGGCATCGGCCTTGGGCATACTGTCGACCCCTTTCAAACCCCATCCAGGAGCCCAGCATGTTCAAGGTCAACGAGTACTTCGACGGCACCGTCAAATCCATCGCCTTCGGCATGACCGAAGGCCCGGCCACCATCGGCGTGATGGCCGCTGGCGAATACGAATTCGGCACCAGCCAGCTGGAAGTGATGCACGTCATCGCCGGCGCCCTGACCGTGAAACTGCCGGGCAGCGACAGCTGGGACACCTTCGCCGCCGGTAGCAAGTTCACCGTTCCGGCCAACAGCAAGTTCCAGCTGAAGGTGGCTCAGGACACCGCTTACCTCTGCGAATACCGCTGAGGTTCGATGGTTGTGAAAAAGCCCCGCGATGCGGGGCTTTTTTGTGGTCGTTTGCTGGATAGAGGATTGGCAGATTTGTATGAGTGCCCTTGAGTGGCACCGCGCAGCTGGGCGCTTCCCTCACCCCCGGCCCCTCTCCCAGAGGTAGAGGGGTGACCCGCGTCGGCGAGTGCACAGCGATCCTGAAGCCACCGAGTAAAAGCGGTGGGGCGGCGACTTCGCCCCTTCAGGAGGCCGAGCGGAATCGTTGCAGAGGGGGACGAGCGGCATGGATGCCGCGAGAGGCGTGCGGGGCCAGGGATGGCCCCTCACGCCGGGCCCCCCGGCGCAACGATGGAGCGCGGGCACCCGGCGAAGCCGGGCCGGATGCAGGGGCAAGCCTTTTGGTTCCTTTTTTGGGGGCGGCCATCCGTCGTTTGAAAAAGGGACTCGCCCGGGAGGGCGAAACAGAGACCCGAAGCCCGCTCGGCAACGAGCTGAACGCCCCTCCCTTACGCCAGATTGCCAATCCGGCATTCCTGACCATGAAAAAACCGGCCAAGCGGCCGGTTCTTCATTTCCGCCGAAGCCTCAGATCAGATTCGGCTCCATCTCCAGCTCCACCCCGAACTTCGCCACGATATCCGCACGAATGCGCTGGGCCAGCGCATGGAGCTGGCTGCCGGTGGCGGCGCCGTAGTTCACCAACACCAGGGCCTGCAGCCGATGCACACCCGCATCGCCATCACGGAAACCCTTCCAGCCGGCGCGCTCGATCAGCCAGCCCGCCGCCAGTTTCACCAGGCCGTCGCCCTGCGGGTAAGCCACCAGGTCGGGGTGCGCGGCCTTCAGCCGTTCGGCCTGCTCGCCACTGACGAGCGGATTCTTGAAGAAGCTGCCGGCATTGCCCAGCTCCATCGGGTCCGGCAGCTTCTCGCTGCGAATGGCGCAGACGGCGCGGCTGACGTCCTTTGGCGTAGGCGTCTCGATACCTTCGTCGCGCAGACGCTGACGCACTGGGCCATAGTCCAGATGCAGCTGCGCGGCGCGGCTGAGATTGAAGCGCACCCGCAGGATCAGCCAGCGACCGGCTTCGCGCTTGAACAAGCTGTCGCGATAGGCGAACTGGCAGTCCTCCAGGCCGAACTCGCGCAGCTCGCCGGTTTGCCGGTCGAGCGCGGTAAGTCCCGCGAACACGTCCTTGAGCTCGACACCATAGGCACCGATGTTCTGCATGGGCGCGGCACCCACGGTGCCGGGGATCAGGCTGAGGTTTTCCAGGCCGCCCAGTCCCTGCTCCAGGGTCCAGAGCACCAAGGGATGCCAGGGCTCGCCCGCTTCGGCCTCGAGCACGACCTTCTCGCCATCGTCGGCCAGCAGGCGAATACCGCGGCTGGCCATGCGCAGCACCAGGGCCTCTACATCGCGGGTCAGCAGCAGGTTGCTGCCACCGCCTATCACCAGCAGCGGCAGGCTGCGATCGGCGGCCAGGGCAAGCGCCTCGCGCACCTGGACATCATCATGGGCTTCGGCGAACAGCCGCGCCTTCACGTCCACGCCGAAGGTGTTGTAGGGCTTGAGGGACAGGTTTTCCTGCAGGACCAGACTCACAGGCGCCCCTTTATTTCCAGGATCAGCGCGTCGCAGGCCTGCTCCACCAGGTCGAGCACCGCCTCGAAACCCTCTTCGCCGCCGTAATACGGGTCGGGCACTTCATCCAGGGCCAACTGGTAGCGGCGCAGGAACAGGTCCAGTTCCGAGGCAGCCGCGGAGGGACGCAGCCGACGCAGGTTGGCCAGATTGCTCTCGTCCATCGCCAGAATCAGATCGAAGTGACCAAAGTCGTCGACGGCCACCTGGCGCGCCCGCAGTTGCGAAAGGTCATAGCCACGGCGCTGGGCGGCCACGCGGGTGCGGGCATCCGGGGCCTTGCCCACGTGCCAGTCACCGGTGCCGGCGGAATCCACCTGCACCTGCCCGTCCAGGCCCGCTTCACGCAGCTTGTGCCGCAGCACACCTTCAGCAGTCGGCGAACGGCAGATATTGCCGAGACAAACGAAAAGAACGCGCATCAGGCCCCCAGCAGGCGCCGGACGCGCTCGAGATCTTCCGGGGTATCGACACCGGCGGGAGGCGCTTCCTGGGCGTCGGCCACATGGATGCGTACCCCATGCCAGAGCGCCCGCAGCTGCTCCAGGCACTCGGTGTTCTCCAGCCAGCACGGTCCCCAGGCGACGAAATCATGGAGAAAGCCGGCGCGGTAGGCATAGATGCCGATATGGCGGCGATAGGGCACGTCCACCGGCAGTTGATCGCGGCTGGCGGCAAAGGCATCGCGGGCCCAGGGCAACGGCGCGCGGCTGAAGGTCAGGGCCAGGCCGCTCCGGTCGGCGGACACTTTCACCACGTTGGGGTTGAACAGCGCCTGGACGTCGCCGATCGGCTCGGCCAGGGTGGCGATGCCGGCTTCCGGGTGAGCCGCAAGATTCGCCGCCACCTGGTCGATGATGGCCGGCGGGATCAGCGGCTCATCGCCCTGCACGTTGACCACGATGGCGTCGCTGGCCAGGCCCAACTGGCTGGCCACCTCGGCCAGCCGGTCGGTACCGGAATTATGGTCGGCGCGAGTCAGCAGCACCTCCGCGCCGAAAGCCTGGCAGGCTTCGACAATGCGCGCATCGTCAGTGGCCACCACCACACGCTCGGCGGAGCTGCGGCGCGCCTGCTCCCAGACGTGCTGGATCATCGGCTTGCCGGCGATGTCCTGCAGCGGCTTGCCCGGCAGGCGGGTGGAGGCGAAGCGGGCGGGAATGACGACGGTGAAGGCCTGGGTCATTTGTCCAGACGCTCGTCGACATTCAGGGTACGGGCCTCGCCTTCGAGCATCACCGGGATGCCGTCGCGCACCGGGAAGGCCAGGGCATCGGCCCGGCAGATCAGTTCGCTCTTGTCATCGGCCAGTTTCAGCGGGCCCTTGCACAGGGGACAGGCGAGAATATCGAGGAGTTTCGGGTCCATGGGAAATCCTTGGGACGTCGGCCCGGAGGCCACGTTAGGTTAGAAGTGGTCAGGCAGCAGGCGGGCCAGCTGCCCGTCGAACCAGGTGACGAAGGCCGACGACGGCACGGCGTCCACCGCCAGGTACCACCAGTCAGCGGCCGCGAAGGCCCGGCACTTCACCGCGTCCTTCTCGGTCATGACCACGGGCAGCGGCGGCGTGAAGCTGAGGGCCTCCCGGCCATAGACCGCGTGATCGGCGAAGGGGTGCGGAATCGGCCGCCAGTTTAGCGCCTCCAGGGTTCTGAAGAAACGCTGGGGGTTGCCGATGCCGGCCACCGCATGGACCTCCTGACCCGCCGGGAAGCGGTGCAAGCCAACGCGCTCGCCGCTCTGCAGATTGACCAGCACGCTCGGTCGCAGGGTGAACGCGAAGCCTTCGGCGGAATCGGACTCAGCGCCATTGCGTAACACCGCATCCACCTCGTCCAGGCGCTCCGGCGGCTCGCGCAGCGGGCCGGCCGGCAGGCAGCGGCGATTGCCCAGGCCGCGGGCAGCGTCGATCAGCACCAGTTCCAGGTCACGCGCCATGCGGTAATGCTGCAGGCCATCGTCGCTGAGGATCAGGTCCAGCTGCTCCTGTGCCAGCAGGGCCTGCACCGCGCGGGAACGGTCCGGGTCGATCATCAGCGGCACGCCGCTGCGCTGCACGATCAGCAGCGGCTCGTCACCGGCCTGCTCCGCCCCCTGCTCCGCGCGCACGCGCCAGGGCAGTTGTGGTGGCTTGGCGCCATAGCCGCGGCTGACCACGCCCACGCGCAATCCACGCGCACGGCAGTGCTCGATCAGCCAGAGGATCATGGGTGTCTTGCCGGTGCCGCCGACGGTGATATTGCCGACCACGATCAGGGGAACCGGCGGGCGGAAGCTGTTGCCCTGCCCCGCCAGGAAGGCCGCGCGCTTGCGCTCGGCGACCCGCCGGTAGAGCCACTCCAGCGGCGCCAGCAGGCCGAGGGCCGGGTGGCCCCGGTACCAGGCGTCCAGCAGGCGGTCGGAAAAGGCCATCAGGGTTGCTTGGCCGCGTCGGCCTCGACGGTCGTCATGCGCAGATGGCTGAAGCCCAGCTTGCCGGCAGCATCCATGGCGGTGACCACCGACTGGTGGGTGGTGCGGGCATCGGCGGTGATGACCAGCGGCAGGCTGTTATCGCCTTCCGACTCGCGGCCCATGGCGGTGATCAGGGTCGCCAGGTCGCTTTTCACCAGGTTCTGGCCATTGAGCGAATACTGGCCATCGGCAGCGATGGCGAGCTCCAGGGTCTTGAGCTGGGTTTCCTCGGGCGGGGTGCCGCTCACGGCCTCGGGCAGCTCGATCTTCAGCTGGTTGGGCTTGCTGAAAGTGGTGGTCACCACGAAGAACAGCAGCAGCACGAAGATCACGTCGATCAACGAGGTGAGGTTGAGGAACACCTCTTCGCGGGCGACATTGCCCGCCCGGCGGCGGAACTTCACGCTTTGCCTTCCTCTACGAAGTCGACTTCACGATCACCCTGGACCACTTCCACCAGTTTGATCGCCTCCTGCTCCATGGCCACCACCAACTCGTCGACGCGACGCAGCAGGTAGCGATGGAAGAACACCGCCGGAATGGCCACGATCAGGCCAGCGGCAGTGGTGACCAGGGCCTTGGCAATACCGCCGGCCAGGATCGGCGCGTTGGCCATGCCGTTTTCCATGAAGCCGCCGAAGATGTCGATCATGCCGAACACGGTGCCCAGCAGGCCCAGCAACGGCGCCATGGCAGCGATGGTGCCCAGGGCATTGAGGTAACGCTCCAGTTCGTGGATGACCCGGCTGGCGGCCTCCTCGATGCATTCCTTCATGATCTCGCGGCCATGCTTGGAGTTGGCCAGGCCGGCGGCAAGCACCTCGCCCAGGGGCGACGAAGCACGCAGCTCCTTGAGCTTCTGGCTGCTCAGCTGCTTGTCCTTGATCTGACGCCAGACCTGACCCAGCAGGTGCGGTGGCGAAACCCGGCTGATGCGCAGGGTCCAGAGGCGTTCGGCAATGATCGCAGTGGCGGCGATGGAACACAGAATGATCGGCAGCATCATCCAGCCACCGGCTTTGACCAACTCCCACACGGTAGGAAATCCCCTTCAAAAAAGTGGCGCCACTCTAGCACAGGGTCGGGCGCTCGCCGACCGGCCCGGTTCTCATTTTTCCCTCCAGAACACGGAGTTTTCCCGTTCTTTTTCAACCTCCCCATGGGCGCCGAGACGCACCAGCAAGGCCCCCTCCAGGGCCGTATCGTGAATCTCCGCCGGCAACGCGCGAACACGTGAAACGACCAACGGGTGGGGATGCCCGAAAGCATTCTGGTGGCCGCGCGATATCAATACCTTCTGCGGCGCCACGGCACGGAGGAAGAAGCCGCTGGTGGAGGTGCGGCTGCCATGGTGACCCGCGACCAGCCAGCGTGCCGCCAGCGGCTGGCCACTGGCGATCCAGGCCGCTTCGCCACGGGAGCCCAGGTCGCCGCTGAGCAGGATACGTTCCCCATTGGCCTCGACGGCCAGCACACAGGAGCTCTCGTTGCTGTCGCCGGTCCAGGGTCGGTGCCAGATGAGGAACTTCACCCCATCCCAGGTCCAGGCATCCCCAGCCGCGCAGGGTGCCGCGCCCAGTGCGCCCGGCAGGCTGTCGGATTCGCCACTGATTACCCGGTCGACGGCCAGCCCCTGACTGACCGCCAGGGCGCCGCCGGCGTGATCGGCGTGGGCATGGCTGATCAGCATCAAGTCCAGCCGCGTCACCCCCAGGCCGCGCAGGACCGGCACCACCACCCGTGCACCGATATCGAAGTCGCCCTGGCGCGGCCCGGCGTCGTAGAGCAGCGCATGCTCACGCGTGCGGACCAGCACCGCCAGCCCCTGCCCCACATCCAGCACGCGGACTTCCGCCTGGCCGGGCGAGGGGCGCTCCAACGGCGGGAACAGCATCGGCAGCAACAATGCCAGGCCGAGGGCGCGCAGCGGCAGGCCGGCCGGTGCGATGACCAGCAAGGTTCCCAGGGCACCCAGCAACCAGGCCCAGGGAGGCACTTGCGCAGGTATCCAGGCCGGCAAGCGGGCCGCCGCCCAGTCCAGCACCTGGAACAGTAGCTCCAAGGCGCCACCACCCAGCCAGAGCAGGGTTTCGCCCACCAGGGGAACCGGAAGCGACAAGGTACCCAGCAGGCCGAGCGGCAGCACGACCAGGCTGACCCAAGGCACCGCCAGCAGGTTGGCCAGGGGGCCGCTTAGGCTGATCGGCAAGGCCAGCGCCAACAGCAACGGCATCAATCCCAGTCCCATCACCCACTGGGCGCGCCACCAGGTCCACCACCAGCGCCAGGCGCCCAGGCGACCGGCAAAGGTCAGGATCAGCAGCCCGACCGCACCGAATGACAGCCAGAAGCCCGGCTGCAACACCACCAGCGGCTCGGCCAGCGACACGGCGCAGAGCGCGACGAGCAAGGGCAGGAAGAAGCCGAGATGGCGAAAGCGCAGGCGCCAGAGCAGCACCACGGCAATCATCACGCAGGCACGCCGCACCGGCACATCGAACCCCGCCAGCATCCCGTAGCCCAGGCCACCGGCGAACGCCAGGGCGCAGGCACAGGGCAGCCAGGGCAGGCGCCGTGGCCAGAAGCCGAAACGCGCCAGGGCGGCCACCAGGCCGTAGAGCACGCCGGCGAACAGCGTGATGTGCTGGCCGGAGATCACCATCAGGTGGGTGGTGCCGGTGTCCTGCAACAGACGCCAGTCCCGCTCCTGCAGCCCGGAACCGTCTCCCAGCACCAGTGCGGCGAGCCCTCCCGCGCGGCCATGGGCCTCCACCTGCAATAAGCGCTGGCGCAGGCCGTCGCGCCAGGCGGCAAACCCCGTGGCCGGCTGCAGGCGCTCCCCGGCCTTCACCGACCCGGTCGCGCCTATCCGCCGCGCCAGCAGCCAGGCCTCGTAATCGAAGGTGGCCGGATTGACCAGGCCCTGCGGCTGCTTGAGCCTGACCGCGAGGCGCCAGCGCTCGCCGGCGAGGATCGGCGGGCCGTCGCGCCACGACAGGCGCAGGCGCGTCGGCAGCGGTCCACGCCGGGCGGCAAGGTCCTCCAGCTCGAAGCGGATCACGCCACCGGCCGAGGCCGGCAGCCCCACTACCCTGCCCTCCAGCCAGCGGACCTGGCCGTCCAGCTCCGGGTCCAGCCGGTCGTCCAGCGCCCACTGGGCGCTCAGGCAGGCCCAGCCGAGGCCGATCAGGAAAAGGCCCAGGCGCCAGGTGCGCCCTGTGAGCAGCAGGAACCCGAGAATCAGCTGGACAGTCAGCCACCAGACCGGTGGCAAGGCCGGCATCCAGCGTAATAGAAGAAGGCCCGCCGCCAGTGCGGACAAGCCAGATAGCATGGGCATTCCGATCCCCGTCCCTGGGAGCGGGTCGCTGTTCCGCGCCCGATCGGCCGTCCTGGCCGACACCTCCCGTTAATCCGCCGACACAAAGTGACCCGGCGATGTCATTTTCATGTGTGCATAATACCCGGCGCTATCGTCCGCCAGAGACAGTCCATGCCGCGTCGCATCTTCAAACGCTACATGCCGAATCCGGACACCATCAGGGAACACAAGTCCCTGCGTTTTCTCGGCAAACTGATCCATGACCCGAACCTCTGGCACCTCAATCGCCATTCGGTCGCCCGCGCAATGGCCATGGGCCTGTTCGCCGCCTTCGTGCCCATTCCCATGCAGATGCTGCTGGCCGCCGCCCTCGCCATTATGGTCCGCGCCAACCTGCCGATCTCGGTCGGCCTGGTCTGGCTGACCAACCCGATCACCATGCCGCCGGTGTTCTACTGCACCTACAAGATGGGCGCGTGGATCTTGCAGATTTCTCCACGGCCCCTACCCGACGAACTGACCTGGGAATGGATCACCCAGGAACTTTCCACCCTCTGGCAGCCCTTTCTCCTAGGCTCGCTGGTCTGCGGCGTGCTGGTGGGCGCCCTGGCCTACATGCTGACCATGCTCTACTGGCGCTGGTGGGTCGGCCACAGCTGGCGCAAGCGCCAGAAGGCGCGGCGGGAAGCCAGCCGCTGAAGTGAACATCCACGTCCGAAGAACCTGGACTTGCTTTTGCCCCCTATAAGGGGGCGGGGCCTACCTACGCACCTGCGGCACAATTCCGGCACTTGCCCCACCGTAGGGTGCGCCATGCGCACCGATCGCGGGATCAGCCCCTGCGCCTCGCTCAACCCTTGGTGCGCACGGCGCACCCTACCTGATCAGCTCCGTCGCTCCAGGTTACCCATGACCGTCCTCACGATTCCCCAAGTTCAAATGAAAAAACGCCGCATTCGATGCGGCGTTTTTCATTGGAGCCCTACCCCTCACTCGTAGCGCAGTGCTTCGGCGGGCTGGGTCTGGGCCGCGCGCCACGCCGGATAGAGCGTGGCGAGGAAGCTCAGCAACAGCGCCGCGAAGCAGATCAGCAGCACATCGCCCACCTGCAGCTCGGACGGCAGGTAGCTGACGAAATAGACGTCGGAGCTGAAGATCTGCCGGCCGCTGGCGCGCTCCAGGGCGGCAATCCACTGGCTGACGTTGAGCGCCGTGATGACGCCCAGCACGGTGCCCAGCAGGGTGCCGATGGTGCCGATCACGCTGCCCTGGACCATGAACACGGCCATGATCTGCCGTGGTGTGGCGCCCAGGGTACGGAGGATGGCGATGTCCGCGCGCTTGTCGGCGACCACCATTATGAGAGTGGCGATGATGTTGAAGGCGGCGACCGCGACGATCAGCAGCAGCAGCAGGCCGATCATGGTCTTCTCCATCTTCATCGCACTGAACAGACTGCCCTGGGTGTGGGTCCAGTCCTCGGCGCGATAGCCCTGGCCGAGTTCGGCGGCGATCTCTCGCGACACCTCCGGCGCCTGGTAAAGGTCCTTCAGGGCGATTCGCACGCTCTGCACCTGGCCTTCTTTCAGGCGCTGGATCGCGGAGGCGTCGGCAATGTTGATCAGCGCCAGGGAGCTGTCCAGTTCGGCACCCACCTTGAACACACCCACCACATTCAGGCGCTGCATGCGCGGGGTGATGCCGCCCGGCGCACTGCTCACCTCGGGAACGATCAGGGTCAGCTTGTCACCGACATTGAGGCGGAAGCGCCGCGCGGTGATCTCGCCGATGACGATGCCGGACTCGCCCGGCTTCAGGGCAGCCAGATCGCCCTGCACCATGTGCTTGCCGATGATGGAAACCCTGGTCTCTTCCGTCGGGTCGATGCCATTGATCTGCACCGGCTGCATCATGCCCCGGTGGGACAGCATCCCTTCCAGCTCGGCAAAGGGCACCGCGCCCACCACCTCCGGATGCTTCATGGCGGCATCGGCTACCCGGCGCCAGTCATCCAGGGGCTGCTCCGCGCTCAAGGTGGCATGGGACACCATGCCGAGGATGCGCGAGCGCATTTCCTTCTGGAAGCCGTTCATCACCGAGAGCACCACGATCATGGCCAGCACACCCAGGGCCAGGCCGATCATCGAGGTCAGCGAGATGAAGGAAATGTAGTGGTTGCGGCGCTTGGCGCGGGTATAGCGCGTGCCGATGAAGATCGGGAGAGGTCTGAACATCTCAGGCAGCCACCAGTCGGCCTTCTTCCAGGCGCAGCACGCGGTCCATCTGGCCAGCCAGCTGCGGGTCGTGGGTCACCACCAGGAAGGCGGTGCGCAAGGAGCCGCTGAGCTCCAGCATCAGTTCCTGGATGCCGTGGGCGGTGTGCTGGTCGAGGTTGCCGGTGGGCTCGTCGAGCAGCACCAGGGCCGGGTTGTTGACCAGGGCACGGGCGATGGCGACGCGCTGGCGCTCGCCGCCGGACAGTTCCGCCGGTTTGTGCGACAGCCGATGGCCCAGGCCCACACGCTCCAGCAGCGCGATGGCGCGCTGGCGCGCTTCGCCGATGGCGGTGCGGCCGATCAGCAGCGGCATGCAGACGTTCTCCAGGGCGGTGAACTCGGGCAGCAAGTGGTGGAACTGGTAGACGAAACCCAGGGCGCGGTTGCGCAGCAGGCCACGGGCAGTCTCGCTGAGGGCGGACAATTCCTCCCCGGCCAGCCAGACGCTGCCCTTGCTCGGGGTGTCCAGGCCGCCCAGCATGTTCAGCAGGGTGCTCTTGCCGGAGCCCGAGCTGCCGACAATGGCCACCCGCTCGCCCGGATGCAGCTCCAGCTCGACGCTGGACAGCACTTCGACGGTCTGCGGACCTTCCTCGTAGCTCTTGCTCAGGTTGCGGCAACTCAGGACTGCCTTGTTACTCATAGCGCAAAGCCTCTGCTGGCTGGGTGCGCGAGGCACGCCAGGCGGGATATAGGGTGGCGAGGAAGCTCAGGACCAGCGCGGCCGAACAGACCAGCACCACGTCCTCGGCCATCAGCTGGGACGGCAGGTAGTCGATGAAATAGACATCGGCATTGAGGAACTTGTGCCCCAGGACGCGCTCCAGCAGCGCGATGGCGTCGCTCACATTGAGCGCGGCGAGGATGCCCAGCACGCCGCCGATCAGGGTGCCGACCACGCCGATCACCGTGCCCTGGACCATGAAGATGCCCATGATCTGTTTCGGCGTGGCGCCCAGGGTACGGAGGATGGCGATGTCACCACGCTTGTCGGTCACCACCATCACCAGAGTGGAGATGATGTTGAAGGCGGCCACGGCCACGATCAGCAGCAGCAGCAGGCCGATCATGGCCTTTTCCATCTTGATCGCCTGGTAGAGGTTGCCGTGGGTGCGGGTCCAGTCGCGGGCGTAGAAATCCTCGCCCTTGAGCTCGCCGGCGATCTGCCAGGCCACCTGGGGCGCCTGGAACAGGTCATTCAGCTTCAGGCGCAGGCCCTGCACCTGGTTTGGCTGCCAGCGCTTGAGGCGGGCGACGTCGGACAGGTTGCCGATGGCGAGGTAGCCATCCAGTTCGCCGGCGCCGACATGGAAGATGCCGACGACGGTGAAGCGCTTCATGCGCGGGAATACGCCGGCCGGGGTCACGGCCACCTCCGGCAGCACGAAGGTCACCTTGTCACCCAGGCCGACGCCGAGCTTGCTGGCCGCACGGTCGCCGATGACGATGCCGAACTCGCCGGCCTTGAGGTCCGCCAGGCTGCCTTCGCGGAAGAAGGCGCCAATGATGGAGACCTTGGCCTCTTCCACCGGGTCCACCGCATTGACCAGCACCTTCTGCACCTTGCCGTCGGCGGTCAGCAGGCCCTGGACCTGGGTATAGGGCGCCACGGCCTGCACCTGGGCATGGCGCGCCACGCCTTGGGCCAGCTTGCGCCAGTCGTTGATGGGGACTGCGGATTCCACCGTGGCGTGAGGCACCATGCCCAGGACACGGGTACGCATCTCATGGTCGAAGCCATTCATGACCGACAGCACCAGGATCATCACCAGCACGCCCAGGGCGAGGCCGATCATCGATGTCAGGGAAATGAAGGAGACGAAGTAGCTGCGGCGCTTGGCGCGCGTGTAGCGGGCGCCTATGTACAGGGACAGCGGTCTGAACATGGAAATGGAGTTCGCTGGCGAAAGAAGGGACGTCCTTGTGGCGAGGCTTGGCGAGCAGCGTTTACACTCAAATTCCGTTCATGATCTGCAGCAAAGCCATGCGGCGCTGCAAACGGGCTCGCGAGATACGGAACAGCTCTTCGACAACCACTGCTGCCATGGGTTCGCCATGTCGACACGAGACGCGGATGACCGCCGCGAATACTACCGCATCGAAGACTCGATCGCACTGGAAATTCACCCGCTGAAACAGGGCGAAACAGCTGATGAAAGCAGCATCGACAGCCCTTCCCGGCTGTTCGGCCTGCTCAGCGAACTGCACCTGATGGACTTCGAATCCCAGCACCTGTTGCGGCACATCCACGAACGTGATCGCACCCTGGCCAGCTACCTGAAGGTCATCAACAAGCGCATCGACCTGCTCGGCCAGGCTCTGGCCCAGAGCCTGCTGCGCGACATTGGTCCGGCCCGTCAGGTGACCCTGTCCGAAGGCGGCATCGCCTTCGGTAGCCCGCACCCCATCGAGCCGGGCAGCCAGCTGGCGATCAGGATGGTGCTGATGCCCCAGGCCCTTGGCCTCGCGCTGCATGCCGTGGTGGTCCACAACCAGCTGCGCGAGGACGGCCAGTTCGACATCGGCACCGAATTCGAATCCCTGACCGATGCCCAGCGCCAATTGCTGGCACGGCACATCCTGCAGAAGCAGGCCCAGCAGCGACGCCTGGCCCGCGAACGTTCTTCCCCTACCAGCTGAGACCCCATGCATGATGCGCCCCGGCCTGCTGCTGGCCTGCCTCCTCCTCGCGCTGCCTATCGGTGCTGAAACCCTCTCTATCCCGGTTGGCACCCAAGGCGACCAGGGCCTTGCATTGCCGGCCCGGGGCGATAGCCAGCGCGCCGTGCTGGAGCGCTTCGGCCTCCCCGACAAGGAACATCCCGCGGTGGGCAAGCCGCCCATCAGCCGCTGGGACTACCGCGATTTCTCGGTTTATTTCGAAAGCGGACGGGTCGTCGACAGCGTCCGCAACCACCAACCCAGAGCACCAAGGGAATACAAGTGACCCTGATCTACGGCCATCGAGGCGCAAAGGGCGAATGCCCGGAAAATACCCTGGCCAGCTTCCGGCAATGCCTGTCACATGACGTGAAGCGTTGCGAGCTGGACCTGCACCTGTCCCGCGACGGCGAGCTGATGGTCATCCACGACCCCAGCCTGAAGCGCACCACCGGCCGGCGCGGCAAGGTCGTGGAGCACGATGCCGAGGAACTGGTGACCTATGACGCACGCCTGGGCGGCCCGGGCTGGCACCAGCCCTGCCCCATTCCCCGCCTGTCGACCCTGTTCGAACACTGCGATTTCGAGCACTGGCAGCTGGAAGTGAAGAGCGCATCGCGGGTGCGCGCCGCACGTACCGTCCTGGCGATCCAGGAACTGGTCGAACGCCATGGCCTGATGGACAAGGTCACCGTCACCTCCAGCTCGCGGGAGGTACTGCGTGCGCTGAACCGGCTGACGCCGAAGCTGTCTCGTGGCCTGGTGGCGGAGTACGCCTGGCTCGATCCGCTGAAGGTCGCCAAGCACCACGGCTGCAACCTGCTGGCACTGAACTGGACGCTGTGCACGCCGGAACGCCTGCTGCGGGCACAGAAGGAAGGACTGCACGTGTCGGTGTGGACGGTGAACGAGCCGGCCCTGATGCGCCGGCTCGCCGACTTCGGCGTGGACAGCATCATCACCGACTTCCCAGGCCTGGCGGCGAATACCCTGCAGCGCTGACCATGGCGCTGAAGGTGGAAATCCACTTTGTGGATTTCCACCCTACGAAGTTCCGAGCACCTTGTAGGGTGGATAGCGCTTTTCTTTCCACCATCGTCCTCGGCAGGGCAAAGAAAAACCGGCCGCAAGGGCCGGTTTTTTCATCGCGTTGCCTGATCAGAAGCTCTCCCGGTTCGGCCAGCGCCACAGGCGCGGATCACCGAGAGGGTCCTCCCCGGCCGGTTCAGGCGCCCGGCCGGTGCCGCTCAAAAAAGCCGGTTGAGGCCATCGAACGCGGCGACCCGGTAGGCTTCCGCCATGGTCGGGTAGTTGAAGGTGGTGTTGACGAAGTACTTGATGGTATTCGCCTCGCCCTTCTGGTTCATGATTGCCTGGCCGATGTGCACGATCTCCGAGGCCTGGTAGCCGAAGCAGTGCACGCCAAGGATTTCCAGGGTTTCGCGGTGGAAGAGGATCTTCAGCATGCCCACCGGCTCGTGGGAGATCTGCGCACGGGCCATGCCCTTGAAGAAGGCCTTACCCACCTCGTAGGGGATCTTCGCCTGGGTCAGTTCCTTCTCGGTCTTACCGATGGAGCTGATCTCCGGAATGGTGTAGATGCCGGTCGGCACGTCATCGACGAAGCGCCAGCTGTCATTCTCCACTGCACTGCCAGCGGCGGAGCGGCCCTGGTCAGCAGCCGCACTGGCCAGGCTCGGCCAGCCGATCACATCGCCGGCGGCGAAAATGTTGCTGACTTCGGTGCGGTAGTACTGGTCGACGTTGATCTGGCCGCGGCTGTTGACCGTGATGCCGATATTTTCCAGGCCCAGCTTGTCGGTGTTGCCGGTACGGCCGTTACACCACAGCAGGCAGTCGGCCTTGATCTTCTTGCCGGACTTGAGGTGCAGGATCACCCCATTCTCCAGACCCTCGATGCGCTCGTACTCCTCGTTGTGGCGAATCAGCACGTTGTTGTTGCGCAGGTGGTAGCTGAGGGCGTCGGAGATTTCGTCGTCGAGGAAGCTGAGCAGCTGATCACGGTTGTCGATCAGGTCCACCAGCACGCCCAGGCCACTGAAGATCGAGGCGTACTCGGAACCAATGACGCCGGCTCCGTAGATGATGATGCGGCGCGGCGTGTGGGTCAGGCTGAGGATGGTGTCGCTGTCGTAGATGCGCGGATGGTGGAAGTCGACGTCCGCCGGGCGATAGGGGCGCGAGCCGGTGGCGACGATGATCTGCTTGGCCACCAGTTTTTCCACCACACCGCTGGTGCAGACCACTTCCACCGTCTGCTCGTCGGAGAAGCTGGCGGTACCGAAGAACACGTCGACGCGGTTGCGCGCGTAGAAGCCGGTGCGCGAGGCGACCTGCTTGGAGATCACCCGCTCGGCGCTCTTCAACACATCGGGGAAGGAGAACCAGCGCGGCTCGCCGATCTGGCGGAACAGCGGGTTGGTGTTGTACTGCATGATCTGCCGTACCGAGTGGCGCAGGGCCTTGGACGGGATGGTGCCCAGGTGGGTGCAGTTGCCGCCGACCAGAGGACGGTTGTCCACCACCGCCACCTTGCGCCCGGCCTTGGCGGCGTTCATCGCCGCACCTTCACCCGCCGGGCCGGAACCCAGCACCACTACGTCGTAGTTGTAGACAGCCATGCTTACTCCTTATAACGGGCCGGGGCGCCCTCTGGCGCCCCCGGCTAGGTCCGCGGTTAACGACACCGCGGAATTCGGAACCTGTCTCGGCGATCCCGCGCGGGATCTTGAACTGGCGTGCAGCTTAGCCAAGCCGCTTGGCGCTGCACATTAGCGCTTGGTCGCGTCGTAGGCGAGTGTTGATTCCACTACATGGTAGCCCTGCTCTGTTTCCCAGCTCGCAACAATGAGAACAAGGGCTTGCCGGCGACACCTTCAGCGCTCGAACAACTCGCGGAAACGGCGGCTTTCCCGGGTAACGAAGCCGTCTCCCGCACGGGTCACGAAGAAGGCGGAGATGCCGTGGCTTTCCGCGTAAGCCAATCCCCTGTCCGGTCCCAGCACCAGCAGCAGAGTCGACAGACCGTCCGCCCGCAGCGCCGATTCGTCCACCACGGTGACCTCCGCGAGTGCGTGACTAGTGGGCGCCCCCGTCTTCGGATCCAGGGTGTGGGAGTATCGCTTGCCACCCTTTTCAAAGTAATTGCGATAGTCGCCGGATGTGGAGACACCCAGTCCGTCCAACGGGATGATCTTCTGCGCCACCTGGCGATCGTCCCGCGGGGCTTCGATGGCGATGCGCCAAGGCGTGCCATCGGGCTTGCGGCCGAAGGCTTTCAACTCTCCGGTGATCTCCACCAGGGCGCTGGTGACACCCAGTTCGCCCAGGCGCGCCGTGACGCGATCCACCGCATAGCCGGCGGCGATGCTGTTGAAATCCAGTTGCACCGCCGCATCCTTGCACAGTTCCTGTCCGCGCATACGCAAGTGTCCCTGCCCCACATCCGCCATCACCGCGGCGATGGCTTCGCCGCCAGGCACCTGGTCGCCGCGGGACTGCGGCCCGAAGCCCCAGAGATTCAGCAGCGGTTCAAGGGTGATATCGAATGCGCCGCCGCTTTCCCTGGACAGCTCGCCAGCAAAGCGCACCAACTCCAGCATCTGCGCCGGCAACGCCATGCAGCTGCCGGCCGGCAGCGCGTTGAAGCGCTCCACCACGGAATCGGCGCGGTAGGTGGACATCTGCAGGTCGACCTCGGCGAGGATGCCCTCCACTTCGCCGCGTGCCTGTTCCACCGCGGGACCGGAGGCGCCGCGCACGTACTTCACCGAGTAACTGCTGCCCATGGTGGGGCCGCCGAACTGCTCCAGGCGGTCGTCGCAGCCGGCCAGCAGCAGGCAGGCCGGAAGCGCGAGCACCCACCGCCGGGTCATGGCGGGACTCGAAATCGACAGACTGCCCATGGAATCCTCGCAAGCGATGAAGGCCATTGCCACAAAAGGAAACGGGAGCACCTGGCTCCCGTTTTCTGTCCCCTGCTCGTTACTGTGCGGTCGCCCGCTGGGCGGAGCGCTTGAAGAAGTAGCAGACGGCGATCAGCCCCAGCCAGAACGGAATGGCGTAGACCGACACGTTGATGCCCGGGATCATCAGCATCACCCCCAGGATCAGCGCAACGAACGCCAGGCAGAGGTAGTTGCCGAGGGGATACCAGAGTGCCTTGAAGAACGGCTGGATGCCCTGGGCTTGCAGAGTCTTGCGGAACTTCAGGTGGGACAGGCTGATCATCGCCCAGTTGATCACCAGGGCCGCCACGACCAGGGCCATCAGCAACTCCAGGGCCTTCTGCGGCGCCAGGTAGTTGACCACCACGCAGAGCATGGTGACCAGCGCGGAGAGACCAATGGCGAGCACCGGCACGCCGCGATCGTCGACCTTCATCAGCGCCTTGGGCGCATCGCCCTGCTCCGCCAGGCCGTATAGCATCCGGCTGTTGGCATAAACGCCGCTGTTGTAGACCGACAGGGCCGCTGTCAGCACCACGAAGTTGAGAATGTGCGCCGCCACGTCGCTGCCGATCAGCGAGAAAATCTGCACGAAGGGGCTGCCGCTGTAGGGGTCGCCCGCGGCGCCCAGGGTTTCCAGCAGCTTGTCCCAGGGGTAGAGCATCAGCAGCACACTGAGTGCGCCGATATAGAAGATCAGGATGCGGTAGATCACCTGATTGATCGCCTTGGGGATCACCTTCTTCGGCTCGCTGGCCTCGGCGGCGGTGATGCCCACCAGCTCCAGGCCGCCGAACGAGAACATGATGATGGCCAGCACCATCACCAGGCCTTCAAGGCCATTGGGGAAGAAGCCACCATGGCTCCAGAGGTTGTCGACCGCCGCCTGCGGGCCGCCCTCGCCGCTGATCAGCAGGTAGAGACCGAGGACGATCATGCCGATGATGGCCACCACCTTGATCAGCGCGAACCAGAACTCCGCTTCGCCAAAGGCCTTCACGTTGGTCAGGTTGATCAGGTTGATCAGCACAAAGAAGACCGCGGCCGAAGCCCAGGTGGGTACTTCGGGCCACCAGAACTGGACGTACTTGCCCACTGCCGTCAGCTCGGCCATGCCCACCAGCACGTAGAGCACCCAGTAGTTCCAGCCGGAAAGGAAACCGGCATAGCCGCCCCAGTACTTGTGGGCGAAGTGGCTGAAGGAACCTGCAACCGGCTCCTCGACGATCATTTCGCCGAGCTGGCGCATGATCAGGAAAGCGAAGAAACCGGCAATGGCGTAGCCGAGAATCATCGATGGCCCCGCCGACTTGAGCACCCCGGCCGAGCCCAGGAACAGGCCGGTACCAATGGCGCCGCCCAGCGCGATAAGCTGGATGTGGCGGTTTTTCAGGCCCCTTTTGAGCGGCCCTTGGTGAAGGTGATGTCCTTCCATCTGGGAAATCCCCAAGCGATTCTTGTTATCCGATTACAGACGCAAAAATGAAAAACGGGAGCCCGAGAGCTCCCGTTTTTCATGGTTGACCAGCGTAGAGCCTGTTCACGATCTCGCGAGCTAGAGAAGAACAAGGCGAAAATGGCTGAGGACGCGGAGTTTACGAGCTGTAAATGAGCAGTCCGAAGCCATTTTCAACGCAGTTATTCCGACGCGCAGCAGAGCGTGAACTGGCTCTTAGTGCGGGAAAGCCGGCGGGTTCACCCCTGCCATATCTTCCATCACACGAACCACCTGGCAGCTGTAACCGAACTCGTTGTCGTACCAGACGTACAGGACAACGCGGTTGTCGTTGCAGATGGTGGCTTCGGCATCCACCACGCCAGCGTGGCGGGAACCGACGAAGTCCGAGGACACCACTTCCTGGGAGGAGACGTAGTCGATCTGCTTGTGCAGGTCCGAGTGCATGGCAGCGTTGCGCAGGTACTCGTTGATCTCTTCGCGGGTGGTGGCCTTCTCCAGGTTCAGGTTGAGGATGGCCATGGAGACGTTCGGCGTCGGTACGCGGATGGCGTTGCCGGTCAGCTTGCCTTTCAGCACCGGCAGGGCCTTGGCGGCGGCGGTGGCGGCACCGGTCTCGGTGATCACCATGTTCAGCGGAGCGCTGCGGCCGCGGCGGCTGCCCTTGTGGAAGTTGTCGATCAGGTTCTGGTCGTTGGTGTACGAGTGAACGGTTTCGACGTGGCCGTTGATGATGCCGAACTGGTCGTTGACCGCTTTCAGCACCGGCACGATGGCGTTGGTGGTGCAGGAAGCCGCGGAGACGATCTTGTCGTCAGCGGTGATGTCGCCATGGTTGATGCCGTGGACGATGTTCTTCAGCGCGCCCTTGCCCGGAGCGGTCAGGACCACGCGATCGATACCCGGGCACTTCAGGTGCTGGCCCAGGCCATCGGCGTCGCGCCACTTGCCGGTGTTGTCCACCAGCAGGGCGTTCTTGATGCCGTAGGCGGTGTAGTCGATCGAGGCCGGATCGTTGGAGTAGATCACCTGGATCAGGTTGCCGTTGGCGGTCAGGGTGTTGTGTTCTTCGTCGATGACGATGGTGCCGTCGAACGGGCCGTGTACGGAGTCGCGGCGCAGCAGGCTGGCACGCTTGACCAGGTCGTTCTCGGCGCCCTTGCGCACGACAATGGCGCGCAGGCGCAGGCCGTCGCCACCACCGGTCTTCTCGATCAGGATGCGCGCCAGCAGGCGACCGATACGGCCGAAGCCGTAGAGGACGACGTCGGTGCCTTCACGGGGGGCGCCGTTCTGCTTGCCGACCACGTCGGCCAGTTCGTCCTTGGTGAACTGCTCGATGCTGCGGCCATTACCTTCGGCCTTGAACTTGGCGACCATCTTGCCCAGGTCCACGGAGGCGGCGCCCAGCTTGAGCTCGCTCATGACCTTGAGGATGGGGAAGGTCTCGTGGACCGACAGCTCGGCCTCGTCGGCAAGGCGGTGGCGCGCGAAGCGGTGGGCCTTGAGGATGGCAATCACGGAGCGGTTGATCAGGCCACGGCCATAGATCGAAGTCACAACGTTGTTGTTGCGATAGAGCTGGCCGATCATCGGAATCATGGCTTCCGCGAGGGCTTCACGATCGATCCATTCACCGAGACACTGGTCGGGCTTCTGAGTCACGGGCAGTACCTTCCACATATGTAGGGGATGAAAAAAGGGGCTACATTATGACGGCGCGCGTAGGCGTCGGCAATCAGTAGCAGCCTGAAGACTGACATCCGCTAGTCGGGATAGTTACAATCCGCCGATCATTTTTCTGACCGGAGCCCCCCTTGCCCGCGTCCGTATTGCGCCTCCCGCCCCTGCCCTCCGCCGCTGGCAAGCAGCAATGGGGCAACCTCCCCGGTGCCGCCCTGAGCCTGGCGATTGCCGAAGCGGCCAGCGCCGGCAAGCGCTTCACCCTGCTGCTCACCGCCGACAGCCAGACCGCCGAGCGCCTGGAACAGGAACTGGGCTTCTTCGCCCCGGACCTGGATGTCCTGCACTTTCCCGACTGGGAAACCCTGCCCTACGACCTGTTCTCGCCGCACCAGGACATCATTTCCCAGCGCGTCGACACCCTTTACCGGTTGCCCGGGGTCAAGCGCGGCGTGCTGGTGGTGCCCATCACCACCGCCTTGCACCGCCTGGCGCCGACCCGCTTCCTGCTGGGTTCGAGCCTGGTGCTGGATGTCGGCCAGAAACTGGACGTGGAGCAGATGCGCCTGCGCCTGGAGGCGGCGGGCTACCGCTGCGTGGATACCGTCTACGAACACGGCGAGTTCGCCGTACGCGGCGCATTGATCGACCTCTTCCCGATGGGCAGCGACCTGCCCTACCGCATCGACCTGTTCGATGACGAGATCGAAACCCTGCGCACCTTCGACCCGGAAACCCAGCGCTCGGTGGACAAGGTGGAATCGATCCGCCTATTGCCGGCCCGCGAGTTCCCCCTGGACAAGAAGGCCGTCACCGACTTCCGCGGCCGCTTCCGCGAACGCTTCGACGTCGATTTCCGCCGCTGCCCCATCTATCAGGACCTGGCCAGCGGCATCACCCCGGCCGGCATCGAGTACTACCTGCCGCTGTTCTTCGAACAGAGCGCCACCCTCTTCGATTACCTGCCGGCGGACACCCAGGTGTTTTCCCTGCCAGGTATCGAGCAGGCCGCCGAGCAGTTCTGGACCGATGTGCGCAACCGCTATGAGGAGCGCCGCGTCGATCCCGAACGCCCCCTGGTACCGCCCGTCGAGGTGTTCCTGCCGGTGGAGGATTGCTTCGCCCGCCTCAAGGGCTCGCCGCGCCTGGTGCTGAGCCAGGAAGACATCGAGCCCGGCGTCGGCCGTGAACGTTTCTCCGCCCGCGCCCTGCCTGACCTTGCGATCCAGGCCAAGGCCACCGAACCCCTGGCCGCCCTGCGCCGCTTCATCGAGGAGTTCCCCGGCCGCGTGCTGTTCAGCGCCGAATCCGCCGGGCGCCGCGAGGTGCTGCTGGAAATGCTCGCCCGCCTCAAGCTGCGCCCGCAGGAAGTCGAGGGCTGGCCGGCGTTCATCACCAGCTCCGAGCGCCTGGCCATTACCATCGCCCCCCTGGACGAAGGCCTGCTGCTGGATGACCCGGGGCTGGCGCTGATCGCCGAGAGCCCCTTGTTCGGCCAACGCGTGATGCAGCGCCGCCGCCGCGAACGCCGTGGCGATGCCGGCGACAACGTGATCAAGAACCTCGCCGAGCTGCGCGAGGGCGCGCCCGTGGTGCACATCGACCACGGTGTCGGTCGCTACCTGGGCCTGATCACCCTGGAAATCGACGGCCAGGCCGCCGAATTCCTCGCCCTGCAATACGCCGAGGAAGCCAAGCTCTACGTGCCGGTGGCCAGCCTGCACCTGATCGCCCGCTACACCGGCAGCGACGACGCCCTGGCGCCGCTGCACCGCCTGGGCTCGGAAACCTGGCAGAAGGCCAAGCGCAAGGCCGCCGAGCAGGTGCGCGACGTTGCCGCCGAACTGTTGGACGTCTATGCCCGCCGCGCCGCCCGCGAAGGCTATGCGTTCAAGGACCCCAAGGCCGATTACGCCACCTTCTCCGCCGGCTTCCCCTTCGAGGAGACCCCCGACCAGCAGGCCGCCATCGAAGCCGTGGTGGCCGACATGCTGACCCCCAAGCCCATGGACCGCCTGGTCTGCGGCGACGTCGGCTTCGGCAAGACCGAAGTCGCCATGCGCGCCGCCTTCGTCGCGGTGCACAGCGGCAAGCAGGTCGCCGTGCTGGTCCCCACCACCCTGCTCGCCCAGCAGCACTACAACAGCTTCCGCGACCGCTTCGCCGACTGGCCGGTGAGCGTGGAAGTGATGAGCCGCTTCAAGTCGGCCAAGGAAGTGGAAGGCGCGGCGCAGCAGCTGGCTGAAGGCAAGATCGACATCATCATCGGCACCCACAAGCTGCTGCAGGACGATGTGCGCTTCAAGAACCTGGGCCTGGCCATCATCGATGAAGAACACCGCTTCGGCGTGCGCCAGAAGGAACAACTGAAGTCCCTGCGCAGCGAGGTGGACATCCTCACCCTCACCGCCACGCCGATCCCGCGCACCCTGAACATGGCCGTGGCGGGCATGCGCGACCTGTCCATCATCGCCACGCCGCCGGCACGCCGCCTGTCGGTGCGGACCTTCGTCATAGAGCGGCAGAAGACCGCGATCAAGGAAGCCCTGCTCCGCGAGCTGCTACGCGGCGGCCAGGTCTACTACCTGCACAACGAGGTGGCGACCATCGAGAAATGCGCCGCCGAGCTGGCCGAACTGGTGCCGGAGGCGCGCATCGCCGTCGGCCACGGACAGATGCGCGAGCGCGAACTCGAACAGGTGATGAGCGACTTCTACCACAAGCGCTTCAACGTGCTGGTGGCGTCCACCATCATCGAGACCGGCATCGACGTGCCCAGCGCCAACACCATCGTCATCGAGCGCGCCGACAAGTTCGGCCTGGCCCAGCTGCACCAGCTGCGCGGCCGGGTCGGACGCAGTCACCACCAGGCCTACGCCTACCTGCTGACGCCGCCACGCAAGCAGATGACCGACGACGCGCAGAAGCGCCTGGAGGCCATTGCCAATGCCCAGGACCTGGGCGCCGGCTTCGTGCTGGCCACCCACGACCTGGAAATCCGCGGCGCCGGCGAACTGCTGGGCGAAGGCCAGAGCGGCCAGATCCAGGCCGTCGGCTTCACCCTCTATATGGAAATGCTCGAACGGGCGGTGAAGGCCATCCGCAAGGGCGAGCAGCCGAACCTGGAACAGCCGCTGGGCGGCGGGCCGGAGATCAACCTGCGCGTGCCCGCGCTGATTCCCGAGGACTACCTGCCGGATGTGCACGCGCGCCTGATTCTCTACAAGCGCATCGCCTCGGCCGCCGACGAGGACGGCCTGAAGGAACTGCAGGTGGAGATGATCGACCGCTTCGGCCTGCTGCCCGAGCCCAGCAAGCATCTGGTGCGCCTGACCCTGCTCAAGCTGCAGGCGGAGAAGCTCGGCATCAAGAAAGTCGACGCGGGCCCGCAAGGTGGCCGCATCGAATTCGCCGCCGACACCTGCGTCGACCCGCTGGTGCTGATCAAGCTGATCCAGGGCCAGCCCAAGCGCTATAAGTTCGAAGGCGCCACCCAGTTCAAGTTCCAGGTGCCCATGGAACGCCCGGAAGAACGCTTCAACACCCTTGAAGCGCTGTTCGAACGCCTGACCCCGCAGTAGTCTGCGGTCTGATTGCCCCTATAAGGAACAACCCATGCGTGCCATCCGTAACTTCGCCCTCCTGCTCGCCCTGTTGGCCCCTGCGGCCTTCGCCGACGGCCTGTATTCGGTGGAAATGATCATCTTCCGCCAGAGCGGCGAGCCGATCCCCGCCAGCCAGCCGGCTCCGGACGACTGGGCGGCCGGCAGCCAGTCCATCGCCGGCAGCGAACGCGGCACCGCCCTGGATGGCGAAGCGGCCAAGCTCAACCCCAACGCCGGCTACGAAGTGCTGCTGCACAAGGCCTGGTCGCAGAATCTCTCCGCCACCCCGAACAAGGTTTCGCTGAGCTCCGGCGAGCAGCAGCTTGGCCACTTCCCGGTGGAAGGCACCCTGGCGCTGGCCCTGGACCGCAGCATCGACGCCCAGGCCGACTTCTGGATCAACCGGTTCGATGGCAGCGGCCTGATCAGCAGCAGCGAGCGCCTGCGTCAGGGCGCCCGCCTGAAGAACGGTGAACTCACCTTCCTCGACCACGGCAATCTGGGCATCCTGATCCGCGTCAGCCCGCTCTAAGGCGCCATGAGTGTCCTGCTCGACCAGCTGAGGCAACTGGACTGGCGCCTGGACTTCGATCCGGGCGCGCTGGCCCGCGGCGAGGCATATGCCCGAGAAGACCGCATTCGCCTGCTCAGCCTTGACGACAAGGCCATCGAAACCAGCTGCGAAGGCTCCCCCGGCCACGTCTATACACAGCGCATCCGCCTGGCCCCCAAAGGCCTGGGCGTGGTGGGCCGTTGCAGCTGCCCGGTCTCCTTCAACTGCAAGCACTGCGTCGCGGCCATTTTCTTTCTGCTGGCGCAGCCCGCCAGCGGCTGGGTGCCGCCACCACCGCCCAACGAGCGCCTGGTGGATGACCTGCAGCCGGTGCCGCACCTGATCCTCGGTAGCCATGCCCAGAGCCAGTACGACCTGCGCAGCGGTCGCATGGTGGGCAGCCAGCAGCACCGCGCCGGCCTGCTGTTCGACTATGGCGGCGCGCATACCCATGGCAAGCCGGTGCGCCCCGAACGCCTGCACCACCGGGCCAACGGCGAACGCCTGTCCATCGCGCGCCAGCCCAAGGCCGAACAGGCCTGGCGCGACACCCTGCGCCAGCTGGGCTTCAAGGAGGCCTTGCGGCAGAGCCTGGCGCTGCCCGCCAACAGTGCCGAGATGTTCGAACTGCCCGGCGACGAGCAGTGGCTGCAGTTCATGCGGCAACAGCTGCCGGCGCTGCGCGAACAGGGCTGGCAGATCGATATCCGTCCGGGCTTCCAGTTCGACCTCAGCCAGGTCGAGGGCTGGTATGCCGAGGTGGACGAGGCGCCCGGTCGCGAATGGTTCGACCTGGAACTGGGCATCGTGGTCGAAGGCCGTCGCATCAGCCTGCTGCCGGTGCTGCTGCGCCTGATCCAGCGCAATCCCGAATTGCTCGACCCGCAGAACCTGCAACGGCGCAAGGATGACGAGCAGTTGCGGCTGCAACTGGACGCCACCCGCGCCGTCGATGGCCGCCCGCTGCACGTGATGCTGCCTTTCTCCCGCCTCAGACCGGTGCTGGCCACCCTGGGCGAGCTCTACCAGCGTGACCAGGACCCGACGCAGAGCCTGCGCCTGGCTCGCCCCGACGCCGCACGCCTGAGCCAGCTGGAGGGCCTGGACCTGCACTGGCAGGGCGGCGACGAACTGCGGGAACTGGCGCGCAAGCTGCGCGACAGCGGCCAGTCCGCCATCCGCCCGCCAAAAGGACTCAATGCGGAACTGCGTCACTACCAGCTGGAAGGCCTGGCCTGGCTGCAGACCCTGCGGGAGGTGGGCGCCGGCGGCATACTCGGTGACGACATGGGCCTGGGCAAGACCCTGCAGACCCTGGCCCACCTGCTCCTGGAGAGGGAAGCCGGCCGCCTGGACCGTCCCGCACTGGTGGTGATGCCGACCAGCCTGATCCCCAACTGGCTCGACGAAGCGGCGCGCTTCGCGCCGGACCTGCGCGTCCTCGCCCTGCACGGCCCGGGACGGAAGAAGGCCTTCGAGCAAATGGCCGGGCATGACCTGCTGCTGACCACCTACGCTCTGCTCCCCCGCGACCAGGCGCACTTCGAAGCACTGCCGCTGCACCTGCTGATCCTCGACGAGGCGCAGTACATCAAGAATCCCGCCAGCAAGGCCGCCCATGCGGTACGCGGGCTTGAGGCCCGGCAGCGCCTGTGCCTGACCGGCACGCCGCTGGAGAACCACCTGGGCGAGCTCTGGTCGCTGTTCCATTTCCTGATGCCCGGCTGGCTGGGCGACAGCCAGAGCTTCCTGCGCAACTACCGCAATCCCATCGAGAAGCACGGCGACGCCACCCGCCTGGCCCACCTCAACGCCCGCCTCAAGCCGTTCCTGCTGCGCCGCAGCAAGGAAGCGGTGGCCACCGAACTGCCGGCCAAGAGCGAGATCACCCAGTGGGTCGAGCTCAGCGACCGCCAGCGCGATCTCTACGAGACGGTGCGCCTGGCCATGGACAACAAGGTACGCGACGAGATCGACCGCAAGGGCCTGGCGCGCAGCCAGATCGTGATCCTCGAGGCCCTGCTGAAACTGCGCCAGGTCTGCTGTGATACGCGGCTGATCGAGGAAACCGGCGTCCGCCCGCCCCGCGGCAGCAGCTCGGGCAAGCTGGACAGCCTGATGGAGATGCTCGAGGAGCTGATCGCCGAAGGCCGCAAGGTGCTGCTGTTCTCCCAGTTCACCAGCATGCTCGCGCTGATCGAGGACGAGTTGCGCAAGCGCGCCATCGACTACGTGCAGATCACCGGCGATACCCGCGACCGGCGCACCCCGGTGCAGCGCTTCCAGGCCGGCGAGGTGCCGCTCTTCCTCATCAGCCTCAAGGCCGGGGGCACGGGCCTGAACCTCACCGCCGCCGACACCGTGATCCACTACGACCCCTGGTGGAACCCGGCCGTGGAGCGGCAGGCCACCGACCGCGCCTACCGCATCGGCCAGGACAAGCCGGTGTTCGTCTACCGGATGATTTCCCGGGGGACGGTGGAAGAGAAGATCCAGCAACTGCAGGCGCAGAAGGCCGCCCTGGCGCGGGGTGTCCTCGACGGCCGCGAGAAGGAAGGCTGGCGATTGCAGGAAGAAGACATCGACGCCCTTTTCGCCCCCCTGCCCCGCTTCGTCTGAAGCGGGGTACGCCAGCCCCCTCGGCCGGCGTCGATCACACCGGCGCCGGTTCCAGCTTGTGGATCGGCTTCCAGCGGCGTAGCTGCTGGTAGAGGGTCGGCACCACGAAGAGGGTGAAGAAGGTGCCCACCAGCAGCCCGCCGACAATCACCATGCCGATCTGCTGCCGGCTTTCGCCGCCGGCGCCGCTGGCGATCGCCAGGGGCACCGAGCCCAGCACCATGGCGCCGGTGGTCATGAGGATCGGCCGCAGGCGCTTCACCGAGGCTTCCAGCACCGCCTCGTGCAAATCCCAGCCCTGGCGCAGCAACTGGTTGGCAAATTCGACGATGAGGATGCCGTGCTTGGTGATCAGGCCGATGAGGGTGACCATGCCCACCTGGGAGTAGATGTTCAGGGTGCCGCCGAAGAAGGTCAGCGCCAGCAGCGCACCAGCCATGGACAGGGGCACGCTGAAGAGGATGATCAGCGGGTCGACGAAGCTCTCGAACTGCGCCGCCAGCACCAGGTAGATGAACACCAGGGCCAGGGCGAAGATCAGCGCCACGCCGGCGCTGGAATCCTTGAAGTCCCGCGAGGTGCCGGTGTAGTCGAACTGCGTATCGGGCGGAAACACCGCGCGGGCCGCCTCCTCCAGATGGTCCAGGGCCTCGCCCAGGGTGAAGCCGGAACCGACGTTGGCGGTCACCGTCACCGCCCGCAGCTGGTTGAAGTGGTTGAGTTCGCGGGGCGCCACGGTCTCGCGGACGTCGATCAGGTTGGCCAGTTGCACCATGCTGTCGTTGCGCCCGCGCACGTAGACGCGGTTGAGGTCGTCCGGGTTGCTGCGGTCGACGTTGGCCAACTGCACCAGCACGTCGTATTGCTCGCCGCTCTGCTTGAAGCGGGTGACCTGGCGGCTGCCGAACAGGCTCTCCAGGCTGCGGCCAATGGCGGCCGCATCGGTGCCCACTGCCACCGCCTGCTCGCGGTTGACCGTGACCTTGAGCTGCGGCGCGTTGAGCTTGAGGTCGCTGTCCAGGCTTTCCAGCCCGGGGTAGTCGCGCACCCGCTCCATCAGCTGGTCGACGTACTTCTGCAACTCGCTGTACTCGAGGGAGGAGCGGATCACGAAGTTCACCGGCTGGTTGCGCGCGCTCTGCCCCAGGGGCGGCCGGTTGATGGGGAAGGCGCGCACGCCCGGGATGTCCCGCAGCTTGGGCAGCAGCTCGTCACGGATCTCGAACTGGGTGCGCTTGCGGGCGTCCCAGTCCTCCAGCTTGAGGAAGGACAGGCCCTGGGCCACCGTGGGGAAGCCGACCACCACCATGTAGCGATTGGCCTCGGGGATCGACTGGTAGGCCTCTTCCAGCATCTTCGCGTAGCGGCTGGTGTACTCGATGGTGGCGCCGTCCGGCCCGTTGATGGAGCCGACAATGGTGCCGGTGTCCTCGGTGGGCGCCAGCTCGCTGCGCAGCCCGGAGAACAGCACCAGGCAGAGCGCGAGGATGGCCACCAGCACAGTGACGATCAGCAGCCAGGCCCTCAGCACCCGCTCCAGCAGGTGGCGGTAGCTGTAAGTGAGGCCATGAAGGAAGGACTCCACCAGGTTGTACAGCTTGCCGTGCCGCTGCGCCGCGTAGGGTTTGAGCAGCTGCCCGCACATCATGGGCGACAGGGTCAGGGCGACGAAGCCGGAGACCAGCACGGCGCCGGCGAGCGTCCAGGAAAATTCGGTGAAGAGCTTGCCCGAGGTGCCCTGCATGAAGCCGATGGGCGCGTAGACAGCGGCAAGCGTCAGCGTCATGGCGATCACCGCGAAGGCGATCTCGCGGCTGCCCTTGTAGGCGGCCTGCAGCGGTGACATTCCTTCCTCGATGTGCCGGTGGATGTTCTCCAGCACGACGATGGCATCGTCCACCACCAGCCCGATTGCGAGGACCATGGCCAGCAGGGTCAGGGTGTTGATGGAGAACCCCAGCAGCACCATCAGGCTGAAGGCGCCGATCAGCGATACCGGGATGGTCACCAGGGGAATCAGGGTGGCGCGCAGGGAGCGCAGGAAAATGAAGATGATCAGGATCACCAGCCCCACCGCCTCCCAGATGGTGGTGTAGACGTTGTCGATGGACTCGCGGATGAACAGCGAGTTGTCGTTGGCGATGTCCATCTTCATGCCGTCCGGCAACAGCGCGCGAACCTCCGGAAGCGCGGCGTTCAGCCCATCGGAGATCTCCAGCGGGTTGGCCGTGGCCTGGCGCACCAGGCCCAGGGCCACCGCCGAGCGGCCATTGAAGCGCACCAGGCTGCGCACGTCGGCGGCGCCGATTTCGGCGTGGCCGACATCGGCCAGGCGCAGCAGGTAGCCGCGCTGGTCGTTGAGGATGAGGTCGTTGAATTCCTCGGGGGTACGCAGGTCGGTTTCCGACAGCACGCTGAACTCGCGCTGCACCGACTCGATGCGCCCGGCGGGAATCTCCACGTTCTGCCGGCGCAGGGCGTCTTCCACGTCCTGCACCGTGAGGTCGTGGGCGGCGAGCTTTTCCGGGTCCAGCCAGATGCGCATGGCGAAACGCCGGGCGCCACGAACCTGCACCTCCGACACCCCGGGGATGGTCTGCAGGCGGTCGCGCACCATCCGTTCCAGGACGTCGGTGATTTCCATGGCCGAGTGCCGATCGCTGTAAAAGGCGAGCCAGATCACCGGCTGGGCGTCAGCCTCGACCTTCTGCACGATCGGCTCGTTGATTTCGTCCGGCAGCAGGCCGCGCACCCGGCCCAGGCGGTCGCGCACGTCGTTGGCCGCCTCATCGGCGTTGGTGCCGAGACGGAATTGCGCGGTGATCTGGGTGTTCTCCGAGCGGCTGATGGACGAGACGAAATCCAGGCCCTCGATGCCGGAGAGCACGTCCTCGATGGGCTGGGCCACCTGGGACTCCATGATCTCCGGGCTGGCGCCGGGGTAGATGACGTTGACCGTGACGATCGGCACGTCGATGTTGGGGTATTCCCGCACCGCCAGCCGCTGGTAGGCCATGAGCCCGAGCAGGACCAGGATCAGCGACAGGACGGTGGCGAACACCGGCCTGCGGATGCACACATCCGAGAGCGTCATGCCCCACCTCGCGCTACGGTGCGAACCTCCATTTCCGGGCTGACCTTCTGCCAGCCCGCGGTGATGACCTGCTCATTGCCCTGCAGGCCTTCGCGTACCTCGGCCTTGCCGCGCAGGCGCTGGCCGATCTTGATCTGCCGCCGCTCCACCTTGCCGTCCACCACCAGGTTGACGAACAACTGCTGCCCGATGGGCATCACCGCCTCCTCGGGGATCAGCAGGGCTTCCGGGCGCTCGGCGAGGATCACCGACACCTTGACGAACTGGCCGGGCTTGAGACGGTGATCCTGGTTGGGCACCTGGGCGCGGATGGCCTGGCTGCGGCCGACCTCATCCAGGCGCGGGTTGAGGGCGATGATCGCGCCGCGGAAGCGCTCGCCGGGATAGGCGTCCAGGCTGATCTCGATCGGCTGGCCGATGCCTACCTGGCTGACCGCCTTCTGCGGAATGCGGAAATCGACCTTGAGCGGGTCCAGCACTTCCAGGTTGACCACGTCCTGGCCGGCGTCCAGGTAGTCGCCGACGCTCACCTGGCGCAGGCCGAGGGTGCCGTCGTAGGGCGCGCGGATCTGGGTCTTGTCGAGTCGAGCCTGGGCCAGGGCCAGGCTGGCGCGGGCGGCCTGTTCCTGAGACAGGGATTCATCCTGGGCCTGGGCGTTGCTGGCGCCACGGGCGAACAGCATCTTCGCGCGCTGGTAGCTTTTTTCCGCGAGGTCCAGATTGGCGCGGGCCTGGGCCAGCTCGGCGCGGGCAATGTCGTCATCCAGGCTGACCAGCAGCTCGCCCCCCTTGACCAGTTGGCCCTCCTGGAAATGCAGTGCGGCCACCCGGCCCTCCACTTCCGGGCGGATCATCACCGACTCGTCCGAACGCAGCGAGCCGAAGGTCACCAGCTCGTCGCGCACCAGCGCCCGTTGCGGTTCGGCCACTTCCACCAGCGGCGCCTCCTGGGCCACGGCGGACAACGAGGCAAGCGCCCCGAACAACAGCCAGACACTGCGACGGACCTTCATCTGAAGCCTCTACGACGATGCGGAAGGGAAAAGAAGCCTGCCGACTGTATCGGCAGGCTTCGATCAGTGGCATCCAGCAGATAATGCCACTCTATGTCGCTATGTTTCGCCTTATTGACGCATGCCGCGCCCGCTCACCAGCAGCCGGATGCAGGCGACGTACAGGATCGCCATGGTCAGCAGCATCAGGGCGATGGCGATACCGATGTTGATGTCGGAAACCCCGAGGATGCCGTAACGGAAGGCGTTGACCATGTGCAGGATCGGGTTGCCGAGGGACACCGCCTGCCAGAACGGCGGCAGCAGATTGATCGAGTAGAACACGCCGCCCAGGTAGGTCAGCGGGGTCAGCACGAAGGTCGGGATGATCGAGATGTCGTCGAAGTTGCGCGCATAGACGGCGTTGATGAAGCCGCCCAGGGAGAAGATGGTGGCGGTCAGCAGCACCACCAGCGCCGTCACTCCGACGTGATGCACCTGCAGCTTGGTGAAGAACAGCGAGAGGAAGGTGACGATCACCCCCACCGCCAGGCCGCGCAGCACGCCGCCTGCGACATAGCCGAGGAGGATGATGTGGGCCGACACGGGTGATACCAGCAGCTCTTCCACCGAACGCTGGAACTTGCTGCCGAAGAAGCTCGACACCACGTTGCTGTAGGAGTTGGTGATGACCGACATCATGATCAGGCCGGGGACTATGTAGTCCATGTAGCTGAAGCCGCCCATGTCGCCGATCTGCCGGCCGATCAGGTTACCGAAGATGACGAAGTACAGGGCCATGGTGATGGCCGGGGGCAGCAGCGTCTGCGGCCAGATGCGCATGAAGCGGCGCACTTCGCGGGTGACGATGGTTTCCAGAGCGACCAGGTTGGCGCGCAGTTCCGAACTCATACGGCCACCTTCGCCAGGTTTTTCTCCACCAGGGACACGAACAGCTCCTCGAGGCGATTGGACTTGTTGCGCATGCTCAGCACGTCGATGTTCAGGGCAGCCAGCTGGCGGAACAGCTCGGTCAGGCCCTGGGACTTCTCCACCTGCACTTCAAGGGTGTGGGCATCCACCAGCTCGGCGGGGTAGCCGTTGAGCTGCGGCAGCACTTCCAGGGGCTCCTTGAGGTCCAGCAGGAAGGTTTCCTTGTGCAGCTTCTTCAGGAGCTCCTTCATGCTGGTGTTCTCGACGATGCGGCCGTGGTCGATGATGCCGATGTTGCGGCAGAGCTGCTCGGCCTCCTCGAGATAGTGCGTCGTCAGGATGATGGTGATGCCCTGCTCGTTGAGCTCGGTGAGAAAGCTCCACATGGAGCGGCGCAGCTCGATGTCCACGCCCGCCGTGGGTTCGTCGAGGATCAACAGGCGCGGCTGGTGGATCAGCGCGCGGGCGATCATCAGACGGCGCTTCATGCCGCCGGAAAGCTCGCGGGAGGCCGAATTTCGTTTCTCCCACAACCCCAGCTGGGTCAGGTACTGCTCGGCGCGCTCGCGGGCGATCTTCGCCGGGATGCCGTAGTAGCCCGCCTGGGTCACGACGATGTCGAAGACCTTCTCGAACTGGTTGAAATTGAACTCCTGGGGCACCACGCCGAGGCAGCGTTTCAACGCATAGGGCGAGGTGTCCAGGTCGTTGCCGAAGACATTGACGCTGCCACTGGTCTTGTTCACCAGAGTCGACAGGATGCCGATGGTGGTGGACTTGCCCGCGCCGTTGGGGCCGAGCAAGGCGAAGAAATCACCTTCTGCCACTTCCAGATCGATGCCCTTGAGGGCCTGGAAGCCATTGCCGTAGGTCTTGGTCAACTGCCGGATGGACAGGGCGGAACTCATGATCGATTCGTCTGCTTCAAGGGAAAGGGGCTAGATAAGGCTTAATGCCAGCAAATTCAACCGCGGATCGCTGCTCATCAGCCTAGGTTCCAGGGGGCGGATCGGCGAGCCGGATCAGGTCAGCGCCGTCATTACCGCCTTGCGATAAGCCGGCCGCGCCGTGAGGCGCTCATACCAGGCTTCGAGATGGGGCAGCTCCGGGCGCAGGATCGGCATCTCGAACCAGGCGTAGGCGAAGCAGCCCAGGGGAATGTCGCCCATGGCGAGGGCTTCGCCGGAGAGGTAGGGCCGCTCTGCCAGGGCGCGATCGGGAATGGCCAGCAGTTCGCCGCAGCGGGTCAGCGCCGCGTCGATCAGCGCCTGGTTGCGCTCGGCCGGCGGCGTGCGCAGCGTGCCCCAGAACAGGTCGCGGAAAGGCGTGGCCAGGCTGGAGGTGGCCCAGTCCATCCATTTGTCGCCCTCGGCGCGCGCCACCGGGGACTCGGGATAGAGGCTGCCGGCGGCATAGCGCGCGGCCAGGTAGCGGACGATGGCGTTGGATTCCCAGAGCACCAGGCCGTCGTCCTCGATCATGGGAATCAGGCCGTTGGGGTTGAGCGCGCGATAGGCCGCCTCATTGACCAGGCCGTAGGCGCCGCCGGCATCCAGCCGCTCGTAGGCGACGCCGGCTTCCTCGGCCGCCCAGAGCACCTTGCGCACGTTGGTGGAATTGATTCGCCCCCAGATCTTCAGCATCGCGACACTCCAGGCCGATTGGACAGGGGCACCATTCTAGGGCCCCGTTACAGGGGACGGAATGCCGAATCCTCCAGATTTCAGAGGCGGAAGCTCCCCGCCATTCCCTGCAGCTCCTGCCCCAGACGCGCCAGCTGCACGCTCGAAGACGCGGTCTCATCCATGGCCAGGGCCGATTGATCGGCGATATCGCGGATGCTGGTGACGCTGCGGTTGATCTCCTCGGCCACCGCGCTCTGCTGTTCGGCCGCCGCGGCGATCTGCTGGTTCATCTGGTGGATCAGGGTCACGGCCTCGGCGATACCGGCCAGGGCCTCCTCGGTCAGGTTGGCGTCCTGCACCGTCAGGTCCACCAGGCTGCCGCTCTGCTGCATGTGCGTCACGGAATCGCGCACGCCATCGCGCAGGGTGGCGATCAGCCGTTCGATTTCGGCGGTGGACTGTTGGGTACGCCGCGCCAGCGCCCGCACCTCATCGGCCACCACCGCGAAGCCCCGCCCCTGCTCGCCGGCTCGCGCCGCCTCGATGGCGGCATTGAGCGCCAGCAGATTGGTCTGCTCGGCGACATTCTTGATCACGTCGAGCACGGTGCCGATGCTCTGGGTGTCCTGGCTGAGGCGCTGGATGCTGGTGGTGGTCTCGTCCATGGCGCGGGCCAGCTGGTTGACCCGCTCCAGGGTCTGGCGCACCACCTGGCTGCCAGTGCTGACGCGGTTGTCGGCGGCCTCGGTGGAGCTGGCGGCGGCCTCGGCATTGCGTGCCACCTCCTGGACGGTGGCGGCCATCTGGCTCATGGCGGTGGCCACCTGGTCGGTTTCCTCTTTCTGGCCATTGACGCCAACGCGGGTCTGCTCGGTGACGCTGGACAGCGCCTGGGCCGACGCGGAAATCTGCGCCACCCCGCCCTGCAGTCGACCGACCATGTCCCGCAGATTGCCGGACATGCCCTGCATCGCCTCCATCAACTGGCCGATCTCGTCGCGACGCCGCACCTCGATGCTGGCGCTGAGGTCCCCTTCGGCGATCTGCCGCGCCAGGCCGATGACCCGATGCAGCGGCCGGACGATCAGCAGGCTGATCAGCACCGTGGCGGCGAGGCCGATCAGCAGCGCCAGGGCCGCCGCCAGCAGGATCAGCAGCGAGCTGGAATCCTGCTGGGCGCGCATGTCGGCCTTCTGCAACTCGCAGGCGCGCTCCACGGCCTGCACCACACGGTCGGCCTGGGCGGCCAGGTGGGTGTACTCCTGGCGCTGCTGCTCCAGGAGGACGGTGTATTCCTTGAGGCGTTCGTTGAAGGAGTCGACATTGCCGATCACTTCGGTGAGCACGGCAGCGTAGCCGGGATCCTGCATCGCATCACGCAGTTCGGCGGCGAGCTTCTGGGCGTCCAGGGCCTCCTGGATCTTCGGCACGCTGGTTTCGGCGCTGCCGCGGCTCTGCTCCAGGCGCTGGCGTGCCTGGTTCAATGCCTGCAGGAGCAACTGGTAGACGCGGCCGATCTGCCCGCCCTGCGCCACCAGTTCAGCGCCCTGGGCACCCTGGGAGCCCTTCAGCAGGTCGAGGCCATCCTCGTTCAGGCCGCTCTGCAGCACGTCGAGGCTGTTGGAGGCGCTGACCACCAGCCAGTTGGCCGCTTCCAGGGCCAGGCGCTGGTTGTCGGTGAGCTCCACATAGCGGTCGAATGCGCCACGGTACTCGGCCATCGCCTGGGTGACTTCGCCCAGGGCGTCGCGCCCCGGGCCAGACAACTGCGCGGCCAGCGCGCCGCTGCGCTCGACTATGGCCCCGGCCTGCTGGCGCAGCTGGTCGGCCAGCTTGGCGTCGGCGCTGAGGGCATAGTCCTTTTCCGTTTGCCGGATCGCCAGCACTTCGCTGCTGATGGCGCGCATCTCCTCCATCCGCTGGGCCCGTTCGCCCACCGCGCGCAAGGCGGTGAAACCGGTGGCGGCCACCGCCAGGGTCAGCGCCAGCACGATGCCGAAACCCAGCACCAGTTTGGTGGCGGTATTCAGGCTGGCCAGCCTGAGTTGCAAGACAGTCCACATGCTCCTACCTCCCCACAAGGCAACTACCGCATGGACGCGATCAGCCATCCGCTTCCCCGAAGGCCGAACATAGGAGCAGCGCAATACTGGCGACAAGCCACATTCCCACCCGGTCAAAGGTCATGCTGTTTTTGGCTAACCGGAGGTCGCTTTTGGATCGTTTTCTTTCTACCCACAAGAAAATTGGAACTGATCCAAGCCAATAAGAGATTGGTCTGAAGGAACTAGGCTTGATCTACGAATCGCCACGGAGGACGCCATGAACGCCCCATCCCCCATCCAATGGCACGCCCAGAGCGCCGAAGCCAGCTTGCAGCAGCTGGACAGCGGGCCGGCCGGGCTTGACCTGGACGAGGCCGAACGACGCCTGGCCAGCCATGGCCCCAACCGTCTGCCGGAACGGGCGGGGCCCGGGCCGCTGAAGCGCTTCTTGCTGCAGTTCCACAACCTGCTGATCTACGTGCTGCTGGCCTCCACCCTGGTCACCCTGGCCCTGGGGGAATGGCTGGACAGTGCCGTGATATTCGGCGTCGTGCTGATCAACGCCGTGGTGGGCTTCATCCAGGAAGGCAAGGCCGAGCAGGCCATGCGCGCCATCCAGAAGCTGCTCACCCTGGACAGCCGGGTCAAACGGGGTGGCGAGGTGCGCCAGGTACCGGCCGAGGACCTGGTACCCGGCGACCTGGTGCTGCTGGATGCCGGCGACCGTGTGCCGGCGGACCTGCGCCTGCTGGAAACCCGTGACCTGCGCATCGAGGAAGCGGCGCTGACCGGCGAATCCGTCCCCTCCGACAAGACCAGCCAGCCCGTAACCCGCGACGCCAGCCTGGGCGACCGCCACAGCATGGCCTACTCGGGTACCCTGGTGAGCGCCGGCAGCGGTCTCGGCCTGGTGGTCGCCACCGCGGGCGAAACCGAGCTGGGGCGCATCAGTCACCTGCTGGGCTCGGTGGAACAGCTGCAGACCCCACTGCTGGCGGACATGGCCCGTTTCGCCCGCCAGCTCACCCTGATCATCCTGGTGCTGGCGGTTGCCACCTTCGCCTTCGGCATCCTGCTGCGCGGTTACAGCGCCAGCGACATGCTGATGGCCGCGGTGGGCCTTGCGGTGGCCGCCATCCCCGAAGGCCTGCCGGCCGTGCTGACCATCATCCTGGCCCTCGGCGTGCAGCGCATGGCCCACCGCCAGTCGATCATCCGCCGTTTGCCGGCGGTGGAAAGCCTGGGAGCGGTAACCGTGGTCTGCTCCGACAAGACCGGCACCCTGACCCGCAATGAAATGACCGTGCAACGCGTCTATACCGCTGCCCGCCATTTCGAGGTGGACGGCGTGGGTTACGCGCCGCAGGGCGCAATACGGCCCACCGGCGACCTGGCTCACGACCTCTTCGAGCTGGCCCGCGCCGGCCTGCTGGCCAACAGCGCCAGCCTCTGCGAAGTCGACAGCCAGTGGAGCATCACCGGCGACCCCACCGAGGCCGCCCTGCTCACCCTGGCGGGCAAGCTGCAGCTGGATTCGGAGGAAGAAGCCGCGCGCTTGCCCCGGGTAGATGCCATTCCCTTCAGCTCCGAGCGCCGCTACCTCGCCAGCCTGCATCGCGACGCCGACGGCAGCGGCGTGATCTACCTAGTCGGCGCGCCGGAACGATTGCTGGAAGTCTGCGACCAGCAGTGCCGCGACGGTGCCGACGAACCGCTGGACCCGCGCATCTGGGACGAAGTCCTGGATGAGGGTGCAGCCGCCGGCCTGCGCATGATCGGCCTGGCTCGCCGCGCGGCCGGCAGCGGCCAGCACGAACTGGACCACGCCGACCTGGACGGCGGCTTCGTGCTCCTCGGCCTGGTGGGCATGCTTGACCCGCCGCGAGAGGAAGCCATCCGCGCCATCGAGGAATGCCACAGTGCCGGCATCCACGTGAAGATGATCACCGGCGACCACGCGGCCACCGCCGCCGCCATCGCCGAGCGTCTGGGCCTGCCGGCCGGCAACCCGCTGACCGGCGCCGACCTGGACGACCTGACCGACGCCGAACTGGACGCCCTGCTCAAGGAAACCAGCGTCTTCGCCCGCACCAGCCCGAGCCACAAGCTGCGCCTGGTGGAGCGCCTGCAGGCTATCGGCGAACGCGTGGCCATGACCGGCGACGGGGTCAACGACTCCCCGGCCCTCAAGCGCGCCGACATCGGCATCGCCATGGGCATCAAGGGCACCGAAGCAGCCAAGGAAGCGGCGCAAATGGTGCTGGCCGACGACAACTTCGCCACCATCGCCCACGCAGTGGAAGAAGGCCGCACCGTCTATGACAACCTGAAGAAGTCCATCCTCTTCATCCTGCCCACCAACGGCGCCCAGGCTTTCGTCCTGCTGACCGCCATCCTGCTGGGGCTCACCCTGCCCATCACGCCGCTGCAGATCCTCTGGGTGAACATGATCACCGCGGTCACCCTGGCCCTGGCGCTGGCCTTCGAGCCGGCCGAGGACGACCTCATGGAACGACCGCCACGGGATCCCAGGGCGCCGCTGCTATCCGCCGAGCTGCTCTGGCTGATCCTGCTGGTGTCGGTGCTGCTGACCCTGGCCAGCCTGGGGCTGTTCATCCACTCCCAGCAACTGGGCTGGAGCATGGAGACCAGCCGCACCCTGGCGGTGAACGCCCTGGTATTCGGTGAAATCGGCTACCTGTTCAGCAGCCGGCGCCTGAACGGCCCGGCACGCTTCGGCCTCATGGACAACCCCATGGTCTGGGGCATGGTGCTGCTGATAGTGCTGCTGCAGCTGGGGTTCACCTACGCGCCGCCCATGCAATCGCTGTTCGGCACCAGCGGATTGGGCGCGGCAGGCTGGAGCTGGTGCCTGGGCACGGCGCTGCTGACCTGCGCGGCCGTGGAGGTCGACAAGAAAGTGCGCACTCGCCTCGCTGGCAAAGCGCGCCGGTGACCCGGCGCGCGGGTTCGGCTCAGGTCGGCCGCGCCATGCTGAAGGTTTCGCGAGTACGGGCGTAGGCACTGCCGCCCAGACGCCCTACCAGGTCCAGGCGCTGGGGATCGACCCGGCCCGCCTCGGTGAGCACCGCGTCGTCGACATGGGCCAGCAACACTTCGGCGAACACCAGGTGGCAGTTGGGGGTGGTGCGTGGATAGGGCTGCACCTCCGCCAGCCGGCATTCGAAGGCCACCGGCGCGCCCTGCACCCGCGGCGGCCGCACCCGCAGCGACGGCTCGGCGGCGATGCCGCACTTCTCGAACTCGCTCACGCCATGGGGCAGCCAGGCCGCGCTGGCGTTCATCGCCTCGGCCTGGCCGAAGGAGACCAGGTGGATCACCAGTTCACCGGTGTCCTGCACGTTGCGCAGCGTGTCCTTGAGCTGGCCGTCGCCACGGGTGGTGATGTTCACCATCAGGGTCGCCGGATCGTCGCTGATCACCTGGAAAAAGCTGAAGGGCGCCAGGTTGCTGACCCCGTCCTTCGACAGGGTGGAGACCCAGGCGATGGGGCGCGGCGTAACGGTGGAGGCCAGCCAGCGGTAGGCATCCAGCGGGGCCAGCTGGGTGAAATCGAGCTGCATCAGGGGAGGCTCCAGCGGGAAGAAAGCGCCGATTATGCCTCGGCGAGGGGCAGACGGGGCGGGGAATCCCGCTTCCTGATAAACTACGCGCCCTCCAACGCCCCTGGCGCCGCAACAAAGCCGTCACTGCAGATGAACCAGCCGCTCGCCCCGCTCACGCCCGCCACCCTGCCTGCCCTATCCCGCCGCTTCTCCGTGGCGCCGATGATGGACTGGACCGACAGGCACTGCCGCTACTTCCTCCGTCAACTGTCCAGGCATGCCCTGCTCTACACCGAGATGGTGACCACCGGCGCGTTGCTGCATGGCGACAGTGAGCGCTTCCTGCGCCATGACGAGGCGGAGCACCCACTGGCGCTGCAACTGGGCGGCAGCGTTCCGGCGGACCTGGCGGCCTGCGCGCGGATGGCGCAGGAAGCGGGTTACGACGAGGTCAACCTGAACGTCGGCTGCCCCAGCGACCGGGTGCAGAACAACATGATCGGCGCCTGCCTGATGGGCCATCCGGCCCTGGTGGCCGATTGCGTCAAGGCGATGCTGGATACGGTGGCCATTCCGGTGACGGTGAAGCACCGCATCGGCATCAATGGCCGGGACAGCTATGCGGAGCTCTGCGACTTCGTTGGCCAGGTGCGTGACGCCGGCTGCCGCAGTTTCACCGTGCACGCGCGCATCGCCATCCTGGAAGGCCTGTCGCCCAAGGAGAACCGTGAGATCCCGCCCCTGCGCTACGAGGTGGCGGCACAGCTGAAGCAGGATTTCCCGGACCTGGAAATCATCCTCAACGGCGGTATCAAGACCCTCGAAGAATGCCGCGAGCACCTGCAGACCTTCGACGGTGTGATGCTGGGCCGTGAGGCCTACCACAATCCCTACCTGCTGGCCGAAGTGGACGCCGCCCTGTTCGACGGCGCCAGCACGCAGATCAGTCGCGCCGCCGCCCTGCAGGCCATGCGCCCCTACATCGAACGCCACATCCAGGAAGGCGGCGTGATGCACCACATCACTCGCCACGTCCTCGGCCTGGCCCAGGGTTTCCCCGGCGCCCGGCGCTTCCGCCAACTGCTGTCGGTCGATGTGCACAAGACCACCGACCCGCTGGCGCTGCTGGATCAGGCCGTCGAGTTGCTGCGCGGCCGCTGAGCGACGAGAGACGCCTCCCACACCGGCGCCAGGCAATAGCGGCTGCCGCCCTGGGCGACCACCAGCCCGCTTTCCACCATCCGCCCCAGCACCTGGCGCACGCTGGCCAGCGACAGCGGCTCGCCGGCTTCCACCAGGCGTTCGTGGAGGACGCGGCTGGCGATGTCATCGCCTTCCAGCGACGCCAGACAGAGGATTTCCAGCACCTTCAGGCGCGGCAGGCTGGTCTTGAGGCCGGCCTGCTGCAGCATCTGCCGCAACTGGCGCTGGTCCAGTTGCGCGGCGCTCGGCTTGACCTTGAGGCTGATGGGCTGCGGGACGACCCGCTTGGACCGGGTCACGGCATGTGTGCGCATCGAGGTCTCCTTGTTGATCAATGGCCTATGTGAAGCATGGCCTCCGGCCGGATCTCCTGCCGGCCTGTTTCCCGAATTTTTCCGGGCTCTCATAGGAGTAGACGAACGAGGGCGGAAAAACCGCAATGACTCCGTGAAATTCTTTTTGCCGCGGAACCGGGATACCCCATTGCCGGGTCTGTTTACTTGGGCAGGCCGATGGCCTGTAAAAAACCCCTTACGCCCCCGTTGAGCAGCCACGGCGGCTCGGGTAAGGTCAGTTCATCCGCCACGAAAAGGTTTCGCCATGACCTCCAAGCTGGACCAACTCAAGCAATACACCACCGTGGTCGCCGACACCGGCGACCTCGACGCGATCGCCCGACTGAAGCCGGTCGACGCCACCACCAACCCCTCCCTGCTGCTGAAAGCCGCCGCCATGCCGCGCTATGCCGAGTTGCTGGACAGTGCCGTGGCCGGCGCAGGCACTGACCTGGGCCTGGCCTGCGATCGCTTCGGGGTGGCCGTGGGGCAGGAAATCCTCAAAGTGATTCCGGGGCGCATCTCCACCGAGGTGGATGCGCGCCTATCCTTCGATACCGATGCCACCCTGCGCCGCGCCGAACGCCTGATCGGCCTCTACGAGGAGGCCGGCATCGGCCGCGACCGCGTGCTGATCAAGATCGCCTCGACCTGGGAAGGCATCCGTGCCGCCGAGCAGCTGGAACGCGCGGGCGTCCAGACCAACCTGACCCTGCTGTTCAACTTTGCCCAGGCAGCGGCCTGCGCCGATGCCGGTGTGTTCCTGATTTCCCCCTTCGTCGGCCGCATCTACGACTGGTACAAAAAGGCCGAAGGCCGCGACTACCAGGGCAGCGAGGACCCGGGCGTACAATCCGTCGCGCGCATCTACCGCTACTACAAGGCGAATGGCTACCGGACCGTGGTGATGGGCGCGAGCTTCCGCAACCTGGGACAGATCGAAGCGCTCGCCGGCTGTGACCGCCTGACCATCAGCCCCGAACTGCTGCAGAAGCTGGCGGACGACCAGGGCTCCCTGGAACGCAACCTGGCCCCGGGCAGCGAGGCTGAAGCCCGCGTGGTGCTGGACGAAGTGGCTTTCCGCTGGCAGCTGAACGAAGACGCCATGGGCACCGAGAAGCTGGCAGAAGGCATCCGCCTGTTCGCCCGCGACCAGGAGAAGCTGGAAGCCCTGCTCGCCTCCCGCCGCTGAAATGCAAACGCGCGCCGCCCGAGAGGGCCGCGCGCGTTTTTTGTTGGGAGAAGAACGAAAGGTCAGCTGCGCTCGAGGGCGCTGACCAGATCGTGGAAGGCTTCTCGGTTCGACTCGTTGAGGCCCATGAGGATGCGGTGGGCCTCAAGCACCTTGGTGCGGACCACCTCTTCCGTCTGGTCCTGCGGCGGCAGGTCTTCCAGGCATTCCGGGCACGGGATCGGCGTGCCGACGATATTGAACACCTGGTCGAATCCCATCGACTGCAGCAGCCGGGTGATATCGGGGTGGGTGGTCACTACCGTGGGCAACAGGCCCACTTTCTGCCGCGAGAGGATCGAAAGCTTGGCCAGCAGGCCGAGGGTGGTGCTGTCGATACTCTGGGTTTCCGTAAGATCGATGACGATCGCCGAAAAATTCAGCGCCGAGAAGATCTTTTCGATGGTCGCATCCAGGGCCGAACACAGAGTGAGGCGGATTTCTCCGACGAACTTCAGGACGAATGTCCCTTCCTGCTCGGCAAACTGGATTTTACCGGTACTCATGCAAGGTTCCTGCTCAACACCAGCAAGGCGATATCATCCGGCATCTCGCCCAGACTGGCCAGTCCAAATACTTGTCGCAAGCCATCCAGACTGCCACCTGCCTCACACACCATCTCTGGCAGCGAGGCTTCCTTATCTTTGAGGGTATCTCCGGGCAAAAGGTCCAGGATCCCGTCGGAGAGCAAGGTCAGGCTGAAGGACGGCGGCAGATCGATCACCCGATCATCATAGCTCGCCTCTTCGAACAGCCCCACCGGCAGGCCCTTGCCGGCCAGGTAGGATGCCTTGCCCTCGCTGTAGAGCACCGGCAAGGGCAGATGCCCGCCAATGCTGTAGGTCAGCTTGCCGCTTTCCTCGTCGATCACGCCACCCAGCATGGTCACGTGCTTGCCCAGCTTCGTGTTGATCAGGCCGCGGTTGATGTGCCCGAGCACCTCGGAGGGCTTGAACTCGGGCAACATGCCATTGCGCCGGGACTCGTAGAGCAGGCGCGTGGTCATGAACTTGAGCAGCACCGTTACGAAGGCCGAAGAGGCGCCGTGACCCGAAACATCCGCCAGGTAGAAGGCCACTCGGCGCTCGTCGACGCGGAAGTAGTCGACAAAATCCCCCGAGAGATACAGCGACGGGATGATCTGGTGGGCGAAATGCAGGCCATCCACTTCCCAGGGCGTCACCGGCAGCATGTTCATCTGCACCTGGCGCCCGGCATTCTGGTCTTCCTGCAGCAGGTGCAGGCTGGCCTGCAACTCGCGGTTGGCCGCCTCCAGCTTTTCCCGATAGCGGCGGTTCTCCAGGCGCAGGGCTGCGCGGTCGAGGGCGCGCCGCACCGAGTGCTCGAGAACGGCCAGGTCCTCCAGGGGCTTGATCAGGTAGTCCGCCGCGCCCAGGCGCAAGGCTTCCACCGCGTCGCTCATCACGCCGGCGCCGGAGACCACGATCACGGGGGTTTCTGCTTCCAGTTCGGAAATGCGGCGGATCAGCTCCAGGCCGTCGACCTGGGGCATGCGCAGGTCACAGATCACCAGATCCGGGTGTTCCTGCTCGAAAACCTGCAGCCCCTGCAGGCCGTTGCTGGCCTGTCGAACGCTGAATCCACTGTCTTCCAGATAGGCCGCGAGGCTCGCGCGCACTACCTCGTCGTCATCAATTATCAGCAGCTTGGCACTGGGATTGTGCATGGAGTATCCAGGCAAACGGCGCCAGGGATGGGTTGTTGTAGCACCCGACCTAAGGCCCGAGCACGAGTACGGGGGTTCGCGTTACGGCGCAGACGGTACTCCCATCCGCAGGGCGATTCAAGCTTGCGCCGCGCGCCGAACTCTGCCTTGGCGCCTTTAATCGCTGGAAGTTATAAGAGGCTGACCGGGCCAGCACCAGAACCCAGGACCAAGACTCGCCGCCGGATGGTCGCCGCTCTGGCGAGACGCACGTTTTCCGCCACCCGCCAGTACCGGGCAAGGCCATTCTCGGCAACGACCGGAGCAACAGCTGGAAACGAAAAAGGCGACCCCAAGGTCGCCTTCTTTCATGCCGCCAGGGCTCAGAAGTCGTCTTCGACCTCGCCGTCCTTCACCTTGAACTCGCGGTTCTGCAGGTAGGCGTTGCGGATGAAGATGTACTTGTCGCCAGTGATCAGCTTTTCCGCCGACAACAGGCTGGCACGGGTATCCACCACATCCACGGCGCGCGTCACGTTGCGGGTCGGCACATGGTCGATGTAGGGATAAGGGCCGGCGAAGCTGTCCGGGATCTTGCCGCCGGCATCACGTACGGTGCTCGGGCCGAGGAATGGCAATACCAGGTACGGGCCGCTGCCCAGGCCCCAATAGCCCAGGGTCTGGCCGAAGTCCTCATCGTTACGCTGCAGCCCCATCGGGGTGGCGACGTCGAAGAAGCCCAGCAGGCCGAAGCTGGTATTGAAAATCAGGCGTCCCGTATCGACCCCCGCGTTATGGAACTTGGCCTGGAACAGATCGTTGGCCAGGTTGCGCACGTCACCGATGTTGCTGAAGACGTTATGCACGCCATCCTCGAGAAACTGCGGGGTCACGGCCTGGTAGCCCTTGGCGACCGGTTTCAGCGCATAGGTATCGAGGGTGTCGTTGAAGCGGAACATCGCCCGGTTGAACCCCTCCCATGGGTCCTCTTCCGCAGCGTTGGCGGCAATCGGAAGCACCGCCAGGCTGGCGCAGACCAGGACACGACCCAGGCGATCGAGCCACTGAGCACCGATCAATTGCATTGCAGACTCTCCTTGAGAAAAGTAACGTGGCGGGCCGCCGCCCGACAAAGGCGCGCAGTATAAGGCCTTCGCCCTACTTGGGCAGCATAGCGGATAGCCCGAATGCCAGAAAAAACCTTGCTGCATATTGCCCACATCCCCGTGCGCTGGGGGGACATGGACAGCTACGGACACGTCAACAACACCCTCTACATCCAGTATCTCGAAGAGGCGCGAGTGGCCTGGTTCGAGAAGCTCGGCATCGCCATGAACAACGTGCCACTGGGCCCGGTGGTGCTGCAGACCCTGCACACCTACCTCAAGCCCGTGGTGCACCCGGCAACGGTGGTCATCGAGCTCTACGCCGGCGCCGTGGGCAACAGCAGCCTGGTGGTCGAGCACCGCCTGAGCACCCTGGAAGACCCCGCAACCCTCTACGGCGAAGGCCACTGCAAGCTGGTCTGGATCGATCACGGCACCGACAGGTCGGTACCGGTGCCTGACGACCTGCGCCGGGCCATGGGCGCCGGCAAGCCGCAGTAACCTCGCTGTCACAAGGGGCGGTTAGCCTGCGCCAGACCTCGTCAGGACGACGCAGATGCCCCAGAGCCAACCTCCCGCCTTCACCGCCATCCTCTTCGGCCTATCCGGCTGCCTGGTGGACTTCGGCGCCCGCACCCTACCCCTGGCCCTGGGCCGCCTGCTGCCGGATTGCCCGGTATCGCGCATGGCCGAAGCCGCCACCCTCTCCCCGCGCGATGCCCTCGACCACGCCCTGGGCATCCCGGCCAGCGATGAACAGCTGCAGGCCTTCCAGCAACAACTGCTGGACGCCGCCGGCGAGCATGCCGAAGCCGTGGCCGACCTCGACCGCCTGGCCAGCCTGGTGGATGGCGCCCGGGTGCCCTGCGCCTGGCTCGACGAATTGCCCGCCGCCGCCAGCTGGCGTCTGGCCACTTCCCTGCCCACCTGGCTGCGTGCCAGCGAGAACAATGGCGCACGCCCCTGGCCGGCCCCGGACAGCTGCTGGCAGGCCTTGGCCGGGCTGGGTGTCTCGCAGCTGCAAGGCTGCGTCCTGATCTGCGCCAGCCCGCGCCTGTTGCAAGCCGGTCTGAATGCCGGGCTCTGGACCATCGGGCTGGCCGCCAGCGGCCCGCTCTGCGGCCTGGCGCCGGCGGACTGGGAGGCCCTCGGCAGCGTCGAGCGCGATCGCCTGCGCGCCGCTGCCACGCTGAAGCTGTACCGCCTGGGCGCCCACTCGGTGATCGATCACCTGGGCGAGCTCGCGCCATGCCTGGCCGACCTCGCCTACCGCCGCGACAAGGGCGAAAAGCCCTGAACCCCGAGCTTTTGTTACAGGCTTGATCCTGATCAGGCAGGCCTTGGCCGCCTGGATTAATCTCTAAGGCATGAGGGACCTTTGCCTTGCCGGCAGGGTCCACTCCTGAGACATTTGCAAAGGGAGAAAGACATGCCTGAACGCCTGCAGCAGCAACTGCAACAACTGCGCGACCAGTTGGCCGAGGAACCGCCACTGGATGCGGAGGAACGCGCATCGCTGATCGAGTTGATGCAGGAAATCGAACTGCGCCTGGCCCGCGACGCCGCCATGGAGCCGGACGCGTCACTGGTGGACGGGGTCAATCTCGCCGTCGAACGCTTCGAAACCCGCCACCCCACCCTCGCCGGCACCCTGCGCAACATCATGCAGAGCCTGGCGAACATGGGCATCTAGCCCGCCGGAAGGCAAACCCCGACAGCGCGTCGGGGTTTTCGTTACTGCCGCGCCAGGCGGCGGTTGTCCGCCTGGACAGCGTGGGTGCTGCGGTAGGGGTTGATGTCCAGCCCGCCGCGGCGCACGTAGCGCGCGTAGACGGTCAGGCGCTTGGGCTCGAGCAGGCGCTTGAGGTCGAGGAAGATGCGTTCCACGCACTGCTCATGGAAGTCCGCATGCTGGCGAAAGCTCACCAGATAGGCCAGGAAGCTGGCGTGGTCCAGCTTCGCCCCCCGGTATTCCACCACCACGCTGCCCCAGTCCGGCTGGCCGGTCACCGGGCAGTTGGACTTCAGCAGGTGGCTGTGCAGGACCTCGTCGACCTGCTGGGTGGCATCGGCACGCAGAAGCTCGGGTCGCGGGTGCGCGTAGTTGTCGATGGCGACATCCAGTTCGTCGATGCAGATGCCGGGCAGGCTCGCCACGCCCTCCGCCTCGACCTCAGCCAGGCTGCGCACCCGCACCTTGACCGGGGCCCCCGCCGCGGCGCCGAGGTCACGCGCCAGCACCTGCTCCAGCTCGGCGGCAGCGGTATAGACGGACTGGTTCAGGGAGTTCAGGTACAGCTTGAAGGACTTGGACTCGATGATGTTCGGCGAATCGGCGGGGATGGCGAACTCACCGATGGCCACCACCGGCTTTCCGGACGGGGTCAGCCAGGACAGCTCGAAGCAGTTCCAGTAGTCGACGCCCTGGTACGGCAGGGTCGCGGCCGTCAGGCCCAGCTCCTGCCACTTGGTCACGCGGGAAATGGGGAACAGCAGCTCCGGGCTGTAAGTGCTGACGTACTCGCTGGACTTGCCCAACGGCGAATGTTCGGCGGGATGTTGCATGGAGGGAACGAACCTGAAAATACGGAAATGGCGCAATTGTATACAGTTGCGCCGCGGCTGAAAAATCGGCGCTACCAACGGCGCCGCCCATTACAACTTTGTCAGCTTGCCCTGCCACCCCTGCCGGCAGGGTATAAAGCAGGCCCCGCAACGATGGACCCGCCATGAAGCTGCTCATAGTCGAAGACGAACCCAAGACCGGCCAGTACCTGCGCCAGGGCATGGCCGAGGCCGGCCTGGCCACGGACCTCGCCACCGATGGGCTGCGCGGCCGTGAACTGGCCCTGTCCGGCGCCTATGACCTGATCATCCTCGATGTGATGCTCCCCGGGCTCGACGGTTGGCAGGTCCTGCGCAGCCTGCGCCAAGCGGGCCTGCAGGTGCCGGTGCTGTTCCTCACCGCGCGGGACGCCGTGGAGGAGCGCGTCCACGGCCTGGAACTGGGTGCCGACGACTATCTGGTCAAGCCTTTCGCCTTTGCCGAGCTCCTCGCCCGGGTACGCACCCTGCTGCGCCGTGGCGCCGCCCCACCCCAGGAAACCAGCCTGGAACTGGCCGACCTGCACCTGGACCTCCTCAGCCGCCGGGTGGAGCGCAGCGGCCGACGCATCGACCTCACCACCAAGGAGTTCGCCCTGCTGGAGTTCTTCCTGCGTCGCCAGGGCGAGGTACTGCCCAAGACCCTGATCGCCGCGCAGGTCTGGGACATGCACTTCGACAGCGAGACCAACGTCATCGAAGTCGCCGTCCGCCGCCTGCGGGCCAAGCTGGACGACGACTTCCCCACCAAGCTGATCCACACCGTGCGCGGCATGGGCTATGTGCTGGAGGCGCGGGAAGGCTGATGCGCGGACTCTCCCTCACCACCCGCCTCGGCCTGCTGTTCGCCGCCTGCACGGCCAGCGTCTCGCTGATCGCCGGGCTGCTCTTCAACCGCGCCGCCGAGGCCCACTTCGTCGAACTCGACCAGCAATTGCTGGAACTCCGGTTCGAGGCCTTCCGCAGCCTGGTAGCGGAAGTGGACAGCCCCGCCGCCCTGGCGCCCCGGCTGGATGCCCTGCAGGCCGAATTGCGGCTGCACCCGGACCTCTCCATGCGCCTGGAAGGCCACGACGGCCGCTACTGGTTCAACAGCGCCGACGGGCTGCGAGCCCCCGGGCGCGACGGTTTGCACGACTGGCAGCAGGACGGCACCGATTACCGGGTCTATGGCGCGCCACTCAGGCCCCGGGACCCGGAATCTCCGCGCATCTCCCTGGCGCTGGACATTACCCATCACCAGCATTTCCTCGAGCGCATGCAGCGGCTGATCTGGCTCACCGTGGGGCTTTCGGCGCTGGCCACGGCCCTGCTCGGCGCCTGGGCCGCACGCAGCGGCCTGCGCCCGCTGCACCGGATGGCCGAAGTGGCCGCCGGGGTATCCGCCAGCTCCCTCACCACTCGCCTGGCGGACGACCAGGTACCCCAGGAACTGGTAGAGCTGGTGCGCACCTTCAACGCCATGCTGGGGCGGCTGGATGACGCCTTCCAGCGGCTTTCGGCCTTCTCCACCGACATTGCCCATGAGCTGCGCACGCCGCTGACCAACCTGCTGACCCAGACCCAGGTGATCCTCAGCCAGGAACGCGCCGTGGACGACTACCGCGAGGCCTTGCACTCCAACCTGGAAGAACTCCAGCGCCTGGCGCAAATGGTTGGCGACATGCTGTTTCTGGCCAAAGCCGAACACGGCCTGTTGGCCACCCGCCGCGAGGCCCTCGACCTCGCCGGCGAACTGGACGCCCTGCTGGACTACTTCAGCCCCCTGGCCGAAGACCGGCAGATCACCCTGCACCGCAGTGGCGAGGCCAGCTTAAGCGCCGATCGCGGCATGCTCCGCCGTGCCCTCTCCAACCTGCTGGACAATGCCCTGCGCTTCACCCCCGAAGGCGGCCGCATCGAACTGGACCTGGCCAGCGATGCCCGCGGCCTGCGCCTTACCGTGGCCAACAACGGGCCGGAAATTCCGGCGGAGTTCCTACCGCGGCTGTTCGATCGCTTTTTCCGCGCCGACCCGGCGCGCCGCGAAGGCCGCGAGCACGTCGGCCTGGGGCTGGCCATCACCCGCTCCATCGTCCGCGCCCATGGCGGCGAGATTCGCTGCGAGTCCGCCAGCGGCTGGACGCGCTTCATCCTCGAATTTCCCGCCCCCTGAAACGCAGAAGGCGCGCCGAGTGGCGCGCCTTCCCGTCGATCGGGGCCGATCAGCTCTGGGCGGTCGACCAGTCGATCATGCCGAACTGCCAGGTCGCCAGGATCAGCAGGCCGAAGCCGATGCGGTACCAGGCGAAGGCCGCGTAGCTGTGGCTGCCGATGAACTTCAGCAGGCTGCGCACGGCGATCATCGCGAAGATGAAGGACACCACGAAGCCAACGGCGAACACCGGCAGGTCGCCGGGCTGGAACAGGTCGCGGTACTTGTAGCCCGAGTAGACCGCCGCGCCGACCATGGTGGGCATGGCGAGGAAGAAGGAGAACTCGGTAGCCGCCTTGCGCGACAAGCCGAACAGCAGACCACCGATGATGGTGGCGCCCGAGCGCGAGGTGCCCGGCACCAGTGCCAGGCACTGGGCGCAGCCGACCTTGAGGGCGTGCTTCCAGGTCATCTCATCGACGCTCTCGGCCTGTACCTTGTGCTGGCGCTGCTCGGCCCAGAGCATCACTACACCGCCCACCACCAGGGCGCTGGCCACCGTGATGGGATTGAACAAGTAATGGTGGATCACATCAGCGAAGGCCACGCCGAGGATCACCGCCGGAAAGAAGGCCACCAGCAGGTTCATGGTGAAACGCTGGGCGCTGCGCTGAGTGGGCAGGCCGACCACGACGTCGAAGATCTTCCGCCGGTACTCCCATACCACCGCCAGAATGGCGGCCAGCTGAATGATGACGTTGAAGGCGATCGCCCGTTCGCCGGTGAAACCCAGCAGGTCCGCGACCACGATCTGGTGACCGGTGCTGGAGATCGGCAGGAACTCCGTCAAGCCTTCGACAACCCCCAGAATGATGGCCTGCATGGCCGTCCACAAATCCATCGAAACTCTCCCCCGAGGCACGCCCTTCAGGCTGCCTTTGTGTACGAATGTGCAGGTAGCTGGCCCCCACCCGGGTGCCGAACGGCGATGAGACCGGATGCCAGCGAGCAGGTTCCGGGGACGAACGCGCCTTCAGCGCCGCCCCGGAGCGCCGGAATGCTAACAGAGAGCCGACCCGAAATCGCGGCCAATAGGCGACGGCCATGACAGCCCCCAGCCGAAACCCGGACGAGCCGTTACAATCGGCGGTTTTCTTCCATGAGATTGGCAAGGTGTCTCTTCTCGAACTCGCCGCCGCAGCCCTCGGTGTACTGGCCGTATGGCTCACCGTCAGGCAGAACCCCTGGTGCTGGCCGATCGGGCTGGTGATGGTGCTGATGTACAGCTGGATCTTCTTCGAGGTGAAGCTGTACTCCGACATGCTCCTGCAATTGGTCTACGCCGTCCTGCAACTGTACGGCTGGTGGCAATGGACCCGGGGCGGACTTTTGCATGACGGGCGCCAGGTCAGCCGCCTGGGCGTGGGAGCACTGGGCCAGGGCCTGCTGGCCGGCGCCGCCGGCAGCCTGGCCCTGGGCTATGGCATGGCGACCTGGACGGATGCCGCAGCACCCTGGTGGGACGCGGCGCTCACCGCGTTCAGCCTGGTGGCCCAGTTCTGGATGGCGCACAAGCGCCTGGAATGCTGGCTGCTCTGGATAGTGCTGGACCTGCTCTTCGTCCTGCTGTTCCTCGGCAAGGACCTGTACCTGACAGCCGCGCTCTACGGGCTCTTCACCCTACTGGCCATGCAGGGCTGGCGCACCTGGCGGCATGAACTGGAGCCGGCCGCGGCATGAAAGTGCTGGTGCTTACCGGGCCGGAATCCAGCGGCAAGAGCTGGCTGGCGGCTGAATTGCAGGTCAAGTTCGGCGGGCTGCTGGTAGGCGAGTACGTCCGTCACTTCATCGACCGCGAACAGCGCGATACCTGCTATGCCGACATACCGGCCATTGCCCGCGGCCAGCTCGAATGGGAGGACCGCGCCCGGGCCGAAGCGCCTCCCCTGCTGATCCTCGACACCCACCTGCTCAGCAATATCCTCTGGAGCCGGAAATTGTTCGGCGACTGCCCCGTCTGGCTGGAACGCGAGCTGCTGGCACGCAGCTATGACCTGCATCTGCTGCTGAGCCCGCAACAGGTGGAATGGGTGGACGACGGCCAGCGCTGCCAGCCTGACCCGGCCGAACGCCAGGCGTTCTTCGAGGATTGCCGCGCCTGGCTCGAAGGCACCGGCCAAGCCTATGAGGTCATCGAGGGCGATTGGGAAACTCGTCGAGCACATGTCCTGCAGCGGATCGCTCGCTGGATACACGAACCTTTCGATCGCGAATGACTTCGCTGTCCCGTAGGGTGGAGATCGCGAAGCGAATTCCACCAGATGTGCGCCGGGCTCAAGGCTCATTGGTGGACAAAAGAGCGCTGTCCACCCTACAGACGAGGCGGGCCCCGGCCGCGAATGCGTCCGCATAAGGGCGAAGCAACGCCTTCAGGAAGCGCTGGCGCCGGGCAGTTCGATGCGCACTCGCAGTCCCCCCAACGGGCTTTCCTGCAGGCTAAGGCGGCCATGCCAGGATTCGACTATGTCGCGCACGATGCCTAGCCCCAGGCCATGCCCGGCCACCTGCTCGTCCAGGCGCGCGCCACGGCTGATCACCGCCTCGCGCTGGTCTTCGGCGATGCCCGGGCCATCGTCGTCCACTATCAGGCTGTAGCCGTTCGCCTCGCCCCGAATGGTCAGGTTGACCTGGGTTTCCGCCCATTTGCAGGCGTTGTCCAGCAGGTTGCCGAGCAGTTCCAGCAAGTCTTCCCGGTCCCAGGGCAGTCGCAGCCCCTCGGGGGCGTCCCAGTCCAGATCGAGGCCGCGGTCATGGATCAGCGCCAGGGTGGAGAACAGGCCGGGCAGTTCCTCGGCGCAATCGAAGTGCGCCCCTGGTAATGCCTCACCCGCGAGGCGCGCGCGCCCCAGTTCGCGAGCAAGGCGCTGTTCGATCTGCTCCAGTTGCTCGCGCAAAGTGGCCTGCAGTTCGGGGTAGCCACGCAACTCTTCGCGATCGGCCAGGCTGACCAGCACGGCAAGGGGCGTCTTCAACGCATGGCCAAGATTGCCCAGGGCGTTTCGGGAGCGCCTCAGGGTGTCTTCGGTGTGGCTGAGCAGGTGGTTGATCTGCGCCACCAGGGGTTCCAGTTCCTCGGGAACCCGGCTGTCCAGTTCGCTGCGTTGCCCCTGCTGCAGCTGGGCGGTCTGCTGGCGGACCTCCTCCAGCGGGCGCAGTGCCCGGCGCACGGTGAAACGCTGCAGCGCAAGGATCAGCAGCAGCCCGGCCACCCCCAGGGCGAACCCGGTCCACTGCACGCGGCGGAAGCTTTCCAGTACCGGGGTGTAGTCCTGTGCCACGGCGATGCGCACCTGGCGACCGAAGCGCCGGTAGTCGCCACGCCAGGCCAGAAGCTTCTGCTCAGCCGGCCCATGCAATAGCCCCTCGACCAGACCTTGCTGCTGCGGCATGGGCAATTCCGCATCCCAGAGGGAACGGGAACGCCAGGGCTCTTCTCCCAGCTCGATGATGAAATAGCGGCCGGAATAGGGTTGCTGATGGGCGGGATTCAGGCGTTTCTCGTCCAGCTGGATACCGTTGGGGCCACGCACCAGCGCACTCAGCAACAGTTCGGCTTCGCTGCGCAGGCCTTCGGCCAGGTAGCGGCGTAGCCCCAGGTCGAACAACCAGAGGCTGGTTTGCGCCAGAACCAACCCAACCAGTAGCAGCACGCCGACCAGCCCCAGGCTGAGCCGGCGCTGGATCGACCTCATCGGCCCTCACCGGTGAAGCGGTAGCCCTGGCCGCGGCGGGTCTCGATCACCTCGCGACCGAGCTTGCGGCGCAGGTGATTGACGTGCACCTCGATCACGTTGGAGTCCCGCTCGGTTTCGCCATCGTAGAGATGCTCGGCCAGATGACTCTTCGACAGCAGCTGGCCGGGATGCAGCATGAAGTAGCGCAACAGGCGGAACTCGGCCGCAGTCAGCTGGACCTCCTCGCCATTGCGGGTGACGCACTGGCGCGCTTCGTCCAGCTGCAGGCCGGCCGCTTCCAGTTGCGGCTGGTTGGCCAGGCCATGGGCACGACGCAGCAGCGCCTGGATGCGCAGGGCCAGTTCCTCGGGGTGGAAAGGCTTGGTGAGATAGTCGTCGGCCCCGGCCTTGAGGCCGTCGATACGCTCGGCCCAGGAGCCCCGCGCGGTCAGGATCAGCACTGGCGTAGCGAGGCCGCCGGCGCGCCATTCCTTCAGCACCTCGAGCCCCGGTTTGCCGGGAAGGCCGAGGTCGAGAATGATCAGGTCATAGGGTTCGCTGGCCCCCTGGTGCAAGGCGTCGCGGCCATCGGCGAGCCAATCCACGGCGTAGCCTTGGCGGCCGAGGCCGGTGGTGAGCTCATCGGCCAGGGGCACATGGTCCTCTACCAGCAACAACCGCATCAGTCGTCTTCCTCGTCCTTCAGGATGCGCCCGTCGCGGGCATCCAGTTCCAGTTCGCGCACCGTACCAGTGGCGGTGACCAGTTCCACTTCGTAAATGTAGACGTCATCCTCTTCCTCCAGCTCGGCCTCCAGCAGGCGCGCCCCGGGGTAGAGCCCAAGGGCGCTGCGCAGGAGTTGGTCGAGGGGCATGATGACGCCCTCTTCACGGAGCTTCAGGGCCTCGTCCTGGTCCAGGTCCCTGGCCACCGCCTCGAGGGCGAAGATGGCCAGGACCAGGGCAACGATCCCACTGTAGCGAAGGATCCAGCGCATCAGTCGTCCTGGTGATCCTTGAGGATCTGGCCATTGGTGGCGTCGAGTTCGAGATCCCACTGCACGCCCTGGGCGTCACGCAGTTCGACCTGGTAGACGTAGCGGCCGTATTCCTCTTCCAGTTCGGTCTCGTTGATGGTGCCGCCGGAATGCTTGGCCAGGGCTGCGGCATTGAGCTTCTCGAACGTCTGGATGGTACCGGTGTCGCGCAGCTTCAAGGCCTCGTCCGGGCCGAGGTCACGAGCCTGGGCGATACCGGCAGTGGCAGCGAGCGTGGCAACGGCGAACAGGGCAGCGAGCTTCTTCATGATCCTTTCTCCTTGGGAACATCTGTGCTTTCGATGGGCTCAAGATACCCAGGGCCACTTAATTCAAGCTGAATTTGCCTGAATGCTTGGGACGGATCATTCAAGCCCTGAAGCGGCTTGGCCTCGACCGGGTCGCCACTATAATCGCTGCCTTGCATTCAGGAGGCCTGCATGAGCGCCATTCAGATCAAGTTTCCCGCCCTCACCCTGCGCGCAGGACGCCGCGCCCTGGCGCGCATCCGTGAGCAAGGCCTCCAACCCGCCGATGTCGGCATTCTGCCCGGCGCCGCTGGTGGCCCCAAGGCCCTTGGCATCCAGGGCCTGGACCTGGCGCTGTTCGGCGACTGGTTGCCGCGCGCACCGCGCGAACGTGCCCTGATCGGCGCTTCCATCGGCTCCTGGCGCTTCGCCAGTGCCTGCCTGCCGGACGCGACCGCAAGCCTCCGCCGACTGGGCGAGCTCTACACCAGCCAGCGCTTTCCCAAGGGCGTGAGCATGGCGGAGGTCAGCCGCCTCTGCAGCCTGATGCTGGACGACCTGCTCCAGGGCCAGGACGCCAAGGTCCTGGCCAATCCCCAATACCGGCTGAATGTCGTGGTGGTGAAGAGCCACGGCCTGCTCGCCCATGACCGCCGCAGCACCCTTGGCCTCGGATTGTCGTCGGTGATCGGCAGCAACCTGCTGGGCCGCCCGCGGCTGGCCCGGCACTTCGAACGGATCATCCTCCACGATGCCCGCCAGGCGCCGCCGCTGGCAGCGCTTTCCGACTTCCCGTCGCGCTACCACGCGCTGGACCAGGGCAACCTGCGCCATGCGCTGCTCGCCTCCGGCTCGATTCCCATGGTGATGGAAGGGGTTCGCGACATCCCCGGCGCCGGCCCCGGCACCTACCGCGACGGCGGCCTGCTCGACTATCACCTGGACCTGCCCTACAACCCCGGTGGCGTGGTGCTCTACCCCCACTTCACCGACAAGGTGGTGCCCGGCTGGTTCGACAAGGGCCTGCCCTGGCGCAAGGGCAATGCGGAACACCTGCAGGACGTGCTATTGGTTTCCCCGTCGCGCCAGTACCTGGCTACCCTGCCCCACGGCAAGCTGCCCGACCGCAAGGACTTCAAGCGCTATCTCGGCGATGACGCCGGGCGTGAACGCTATTGGCGCAAGGCCATGGCCGAGAGCCAGCGCCTGGGGGATGAATTTCTCGAACTGGTGGAAAACGGCAGGCTGGGCGAACGCCTGCAGGACCTCTGACCTGAGACGCACGGAGCGAAAGGAGTACAGGGATGAAACTCGCGGTCGCCGTCATTCACGGCATCGGCAATCAACAGGACTCGCAGGATCCGGAGGGCCAGCACACCTTCGCCCAAGGCCTGATCCAGGGGCTGCGCAATCGCCTGGGCATCGATGCGCAGAGCATCGCCTTCCAGTCGCTCTATTGGGCGAACGTGCTGGACAAGCGTGAGCTGGCCTACCTGGAAAAACTCGAACGGGAGCCGGTGCGCTGGCGCTGGATGCGGCGCATGGTCACCCTCTTCCTCGGCGATGCCAGCGGCTACCGCAAGGTCAGCCAGGCCTACGACACCACCTACGAGCAGGTGCACCAGAGCGTGCGCAACGGCCTCAACGCCCTGCGCGCCAAGGTCGGGCCAAACACGCCGCTGGTGATCCTGGCCCATTCCCTGGGTGGGCACATCATCTCCAACTACATCTGGGACCAGCAGAAGCTCAATGCCACGCCGAGCTGTCCACGCGATCCCTTCCTGGCGATGGAAACCCTGGTCGGGCTCGTCACCTTCGGCTGCAATATCCCGCTGTTCACTTTCGCCTATGAGCCGGTACAGCCAATCCGCTTTCCCGGGCACTGCCTGGACGAACGCCTGAGCCAGGCAGCACGCTGGCTGAACGTCTATGCGCCGGCCGATCTGCTTGGCTACCCGCTGCGCCCGGTCCAGGGCTATGCCGCCGTGGTCCACGAGGATCGGCCCATGGCGGTGGGCTCCTGGTTCAGGCGCCACACGCCCCTGAGTCACCTGGAGTACTGGCACGACACGCGCTTCCAGAACTACCTGGCGCGCCACCTGCGCGACCTCCTGCACGCCTGCTCCGGCGCAGGCGAAGCGTCGTCCATCGCTCAGCCCGGCCTGCCATCCAGCCTTGGCGTACACAGCAGCACCGCGTAGTGCCGCAGGAACAGTGCGAATGCCAGGGCCCAGCAGAACGCCGCGAGCCAGAGCGCGGTGCCAGGTAGCAAGGTTGTCAGGAACACCCTGGCCAGCGCGCCGAGATTGAGCAGGGCGAAGGCCAGTCCCATGCCGCGCGGCGGGTCCAGCGGCCGCCCACTGTGCCCCAGGCTGACGCGCGCGATCATCGCCAGGATCAGCCCGCCCATGGCGCCGACACCCAGTGCGTGCTGGGCCAGGCTCGGTGTGGCCAGGAGTCCAGAATGCCAGGCCGCCAGCCCCAGGGGGGCCGCAGCCAGCCAGGCGAAGGCCAGATGCAGAGGCCAGAGCAGCACCACCCGCCAGATGCCGGCGTCATACCAACGTGCGAGGCGCACCAGATTGCCCACGCCAAGAGCCGCGCAGAGCGCTGCCAGCAACAGGCTGGGATGCGCGCCGAGGCCGGTGGCAAAGCTCGCCGCCAGCAGCATGCCCGCACCAAGGGTTGCCCAGTCCAGCCAGGGCAGCGCCTTCACCTGCTGGGTACGCCCCAGGCCGCGCTGGGTGAAGAATGGAATCACGCGCCCACCGATCAGCCCCATCAGGGCGGCCACCAGCCAGAGCGCCGCCAGTACGCCCTGGCGCTGCAGCGCATCGTTGTCAGCCGCCAGTCCCCAGAGCACCAGGGCATCGGCCGCGGCCAGCAGAATCAGCACCACCACCACGGGATAGTTGCCGCGCTGACGCACACGCCAGAGGCTGCATCCCATCACCCAAGCGACGGTGGGCAGGAAAGTCAGTTCAAGGGGAATCAACAGCACAAGCGGCGCGCCCAGCAGCCAGGCCAGTCGCGCGCCCAGCCAGGACATCGCCAGCAGCGCCAGGGCGCGACCACGCAGACCGGGGTTGCCGGTCCAGTTCTGCACTGCGGTAAGGAGGAACCCGGCGATGATGGCGCCACCGAAACCAAACACCATTTCGTGGCGATGCCAGGCCAGCCAACCACCCGCCGGTTGCCAGGCACCGGCATGGCCATTGAGTGCGGCCAGCCAGATCAGCACGGCCAGTGGGGCGAATGCCGTACCGAAGAGAAAGAAGGGCCGGAAGCCCAGGCGCCAGATCGGCCGGATGGCCAGTTCACGGGAAGCATCAAGCAATTGCACAGGCAAACTCCCTTTCGTTCTTGCGCATCTGGTACAGGGCCGTGAGGCGCATTACGTAGCCCAGCTTGATCGAGGTCGGACCCAGGATGACCATGCCATGGGCGCCGATCAGCATGGACAGCCCCAGTTGGGCATCGAGGTAGTAAGCGCCTGCGATCCCCAGCAGCAACAGGAACAGGCCGATCCAGAGGAACAGGTGAGACAGCTGCAGCAATCGCAGGGGGCATCCGAACACGCGGGTCATGATCGCGCTCCTCGGTGGAAAGCCCGGCGCGCCTCGGCGCCGGGCGGCTATGGTCAGGCCTCCAGGGCGCCGGCCGGTCCAAAGAACTCGTAGTGGCACTGACGCTCGGGCACACCCAGCTCCCGCAGATGCTTCTTCACCTGGGCCATGAAGGGCTTGGGCCCGAGGAAGTACGCATCCAGGTCGCGCTCGCCCGGCAGCCACTCGGCCAGTTGCTCGCGGCTCAGGAAGCCGGTGGCATCGGCCTCATCATTCGCATGGGGCTCGCTGTAGCAGAAGAAGCGGTTGAGCTGCGGAATGGCAGCAGCCTTTTCCTCGATCCAGTCACGGAAGGCATGGACCGCGCCGTTGCGCGCGCAGTGGATGAAGTGGATCGGCCGGCCGCTGTCCTGCGCTGCCTCCAGCATGGCCAGCGCCGGAGTGATGCCGACGCCGGCAGTGATCAGCACCAGGGGCTTGCTGCCGGGGCGCAGGACGAAGTCGCCAGCCGGGGCGAACAGTTCGATGCGCTGGCCTACCTGGAACTGGTCATGCAGGTAGTTGGAAACGCGGCCGCCCGGCTCGCGCTTGACGCTGATGCGGTACTCGCGGCCATTGCCGAGGGCGGACAGGGAGTAGTTGCGGCGCACTTCCTCGCCGTCGAGGTTCAGGCGCATGCCGATGTACTGGCCGGGGATGAACTCCAGCAGCTCGCCACCATCTTCCGGGGCGAAGTAGAAGGACGTGATCTCCGCACTTTCCGCTTCCTTGCGTACCAGGCGGAACCAGCGCGCGCCACGCCAGCCACCCGGAGCGGCCGCGCTGGCAGCGTAGATTTCCTCTTCGGCGCCAATCAGCAGGCCAGCCAATTGCTGGTAGGCGGCCGCCCAGGCCTCGATGACCTCATCGGTCGCCACCTCGGCGCCCAGTACTTCACGGATAGCACGCAACAGGCAGGTGCCAACGATCGGGTAGTGCTCGGGCAGCACCTGCAGAGCCGCATGCTTGTTGATGATCTTGCCTACCAGCGGGCCAAGGGCTTCGAGCTGGTCGATATGCCGTGCGTACATCAGCACCCCGTTGGCCAGGGCGCGCGGCTGGTCGCCGCTGGCCTGGTGGGCCTGGTTGAACAAGGGACGCACTTCCGGATATTCACCCAGCATGATCTTGTAGAAATGATGGGTCAGCGCCTCGCCCCCAGTCTCCAGCAGGGGCACGGTGGATTTGACGATGGCACGTTGTTGGCTGGACAGCATAAGAACTCCATTATCGGGTGTGGGTCTTTCTGCCTCTTCTATTCCAGCTTTCGTGCCAACTATTTATCCGTTTAAAATCAATATCTTACATATTGATATGTTTTTTTGACTACACTGTCAGACAGGTCATATCGACACGCAGGAGTCAAAATGACAACCCATCCACTGCTGCAGACCCTGATCCCCCTGGTCAGCGATCTGTCCCGCGAGCTCCCCGAGCGCGAACGCTACCGACGCCTGTTGGAGGCGCTGCGCGGGCTCCTACCCTGCGACGCCACCGCCCTGCTCCGTCTCGATGGCGAGCAGTTGGTGCCGATGGCAGTGGACGGCCTCAGCCAGGACACGCTGGGACGGCGCTTCAAGGTGTCCGAGCACCCCCGGCTGCAGGCCTTGATGGAGAACCGCGGTGTTACCCGCTTCGCGGCCGATTGCGGCCTGCCCGACCCTTACGACGGCCTGGTGGAGGGGCACCAGGAGCACCTGGAAGTTCACGACTGCATGGGTTGCCCGCTTTACCTGGATGACCGCCCCTGGGGCGTGCTGACGCTGGATGCCATGGACCCTTCGCGTTTCGACGGCCAGGACCTGGAGGTGCTCGAGGGCTTCGCCAGCCTGGCTGCTGCAACGGTGAAGGCGGTCGAGCGAATGGACAGCCTCACTCGCCGAGCCCAGGACGAGCAGCAACTGGCAGAGGTCTATCGCCAGGCCGCCCGCCAGGTGCGCTCGCAGGAAATGATCGGGCAAAGCCCCCCACACAAAGCGCTGATGGAAGAAATCAACCTGGTGGGGGGAAGCGAACTGACGGTGCTGATCAGCGGAGAAACCGGCGTCGGCAAGGAGCTGGTGGCGCAGTCCATACACGCTCGTTCGCTGCGTGCCAGGCATCCGCTGATCAGCCTCAACTGCGCCGCCCTCCCCGAAACCCTGGTGGAAAGCGAACTTTTCGGTCACGTGCGCGGCGCCTTCTCCGGCGCGGTGAGTGAGCGCAAGGGCAAGTTCGAGCTGGCCGATGAGGGCACCCTCTTCCTCGATGAGGTCGGTGAACTCCCCTTGGCGATCCAGGCCAAGCTGCTGCGAGTGCTGCAGAGCGGGCAACTGCAACGGGTGGGGTCGGATCGCGAGCACAGGGTCAATGTACGGGTCATAGCGGCAACCAATCGCGACCTGGCGGAAGAAGTACGGGCCGGCCGCTTCCGTGCCGACCTCTATCACCGCCTCAGCGTCTATCCCCTGCGAGTCCCACCCCTGCGCGAACGTGGCCGCGACGTGCTCCTGTTAACGGGGTATTTCCTCGAGGAGAATCGCGCCAGGCTTGGCTTGCGCAGCCTGCGCCTCAGTCCGGACGCCCAGGCCGCCCTGCTCGGCTACAACTGGCCCGGTAACGTACGAGAGCTGGAACACCTGATCGGTCGCGCCGCCCTCAAGGCCTTGGCCGCCTGTGTCGAGCGGCCACGCATCCTTACCCTCACGGCCAACGACCTGGCCTTGCCGAGCAACCAACCCGCCCCCACCAGCAGGCCAGTCGATGCGCCTGAGATTGAAGCGGTGGGTGATCTTCGCGAAGCCGTGGACCAGTACCAGCGCCAATTGATCACCGCCAGCCTGGACCGCCAGCAGCAAAATTGGGCCGCGGCCGCACGCGAGCTAGGCCTGGATCGGGCCAATCTGCTGCGCCTGGCCAAACGCCTGGGCATCAAGTGAGGCAAGGGCTTCGTCCGGCCGAACCTGTCTTTTCAGTCGGGCGGCCCGAGAGCTGTTAAAATCGAGGCCTTCCTGCTTTGGCCAGGTAACTGGCTGTCACTTCAAGAGCGTTACTCAAGTGGAAATCTTCAAGGAATTCATATTCGAGGCCGCACACCGGCTCCCTCACGTGCCAGCAGGCCACAAATGCGGCCGCCTGCATGGTCACTCCTTCCGCGTAGCCATCTATATCGAGGGCGAACCCGATCCCTATACCGGCTGGATTCGTGACTTCTCGGAGCTCAAGGAGATCTTCAAGCCGCTCTACGAGCAGCTCGACCACAACTACCTCAACGAGATCCCCGGCCTGGAGAACCCCACCAGCGAAGTCCTCGCCAAGTGGATCTGGCAGCAACTCAAGCCCCTGCTCCCGGAACTCTCCCGCATTCGCATCCACGAGACCTGCACCAGCGGTTGCGAGTACCGCGGCGACTGACAGAGCGCTAGAAATGCAAAAGGCCACCTTCGGGTGGCCTTTGTTTTGGGGCAAGTTTCGGGTGGAAATCGCGAAGCGAATTCCACCGATACCGACCAGCTCAAGACCACCCGGTGGACAGAAAAGCGCTGTCCACCCTACGACGGGCGTGCGATTTTGGGGCTCTCGGACTCGGCAACAATCTTCACGGATTTTCCCGCGCGCAAAGACAAACCCCCGACCCGCGTGAGCGGATCGGGGGTTTGGAATAGAAGCTTGACGATGACCTACTCTCACATGGAGAAGCTCCACACTACCATCGGCGATGCGTCGTTTCACTGCTGAGTTCGGGATGGGATCAGGTGGTTCCAACGCTCTATGGTCGTCAAGCAATT
>NZ_JBHZGN010000021.1:0-119754 GCF_049334135.1 Metapseudomonas cellulosilytica
AGCTGGCCAGCGAGGTCGACACCGTGTCGCGCCCACCGCCGGCCAGTTCGTTCACCCCATCCGCGGCATCCGTGACCTCGTAGATATCGTTGCCCAAGCCACCGCTCATGGTGTCGGCACCCGCGCCACCGATCAGGATGTCGTTGCCGCTGCCACCGATCATCACGTTGTTCAGGGCGTTGCCGACACCGGTGAAGTCGGCGCTGCCATCGAAGATCAGGTTCTCGAGGTTGGCGCCCAGGGTATGGCTGGCCAAGGTGGTCACCAGCCAGTCCACCCCGCCGCCGGCGTCTTCGCTGACCACATCCCCGAGGTTGTCGACGTTATAGGCGTCATTGCCCTGGCCGCCGGCCATCATGTCGGCGCCGACACCGCCCACCAGCACATCATTGCCGACGCTGCCGACGATGACGTTGTCCAGGGCGTTGCCGATGCCGACGAAGTCGCCGCTGCCGCCGAAGAACAGGCCCTCGACATTGGCGCTCAGGGTGTAGCTGTTGAGCGACGTCGAGACCGTGTCATGGCCTCCACCGGCCGCCTCGAGAACCTGGTCGCCGGCGTCGGTGACTTCATAGACATCATTGCCGAGGCCGCCGATCATCGTGTCGGCCCCTGGTCCGCCTATCAGCACGTCATCACCGGCGTCACCGTTCAGGGCGTCATCGCCCAGGCCACCGAGCAGCGTGTCATTGCCGTCACCGCCGTTGATCAGGTCGGCGCCGATGGTGCCCGCCAGCGTTTCGGCAGCGGAGGTGCCATTGATCAGCGCACCGACGACCCCCGTAACGCCCGAGGTGACCGATTCAAGGGTGCCGCCATCATCCGTGAAGCTGGCCACCACCCGCAGGCTAAGGCCAACCTGCGCCGCCGTCGGGGTAAATCCGGGCTGGGTCGCCCCGGCGATGTCGGTGAAGGTGACGCCATCGCTCGAAGACTGCCACCGATAGTTGAAGACCGTGTTGGTGAGGCCATCCGGATCCGAGATGCTGCCACGGGAGGCGATCAGCCCCAGGCTCTGGGTCGGCGAGACATCGCTGATGGCCGCGGCTCCCGTCGGCGCATCGTTGGCGGTCGGAACAACCGGCGGCGTGACATTGGAGAACACGGTTTCCAGCACACCGTGGGCATCCCGGTAGATCGCCTTGACCCGCAGGGCAAGGCCCAACTGATCCGCGGTGATGCGGAAGGTCTTGCTGGTGGCCCGGGTCAGCTCACCGGCCGCGAAGGTGGTGATGTCCACGAACTCCCCGGAACCCGCGGCGGTTTCGGCCTGCCAGAAATAGGTCACCGGTCCGGTCACGCTGCCACCGGGGTTGTCGGGATCGCTGATCCCGTCCATGAAGGCCTCCATCAGCGCCCCGACATCAGGGGTGCTGTCGTTGACGGTCACGACCCCGGTCGGGGCTGCGTTACGGCCGGTCACCAGCAGCTGGCTGCTATCGGAGAACTCCAGTTGCTCGATACCGGTCAAGGTGTCCGTGCCGTCGACACCGGTGTTATCCGTAACGGTGATGATGTCGTCGTGCTGGTCGGCCGTGCCGCGATCGTTGATGGTCACCGTGTAGTTGCTGGCAACGCCGCTGAACACCGCGCTGTCGATCGAGTCGTCGCCCTGCACGATTTCCCTGACGGCCACCAGCATCCCGGCGTTGTAGCGGCCCGAGACCATGGATTGCACCAGGGTGGTCATGCTGTTGGCGCTGTCGATCTCGGTGGTCGGATCGAGGGGGTTGGTGCGTACGCTGATGCGCACGTTCAGCCACTTGTCGCCGTCGATCACGTCATTGCCACCACGACCTTCGATGATGTCGCTGCCACTGCCGCCGAGGATGATGTTGCCACCATCGAAGAAGGTCACCGCGGGCACCGTTGCGGTCGAGAGCACCTCGTTGAGGTAGGCCTGCAGGCCGGAGATCAGCGAGAGGTTGGTCAGCACGCTGCCCTTGGCGCCGGCAGTCGGCAGGGTGAGCGGACTCGAGTTGTCGCCGCGCAGTATGTCACTGAACGCCGAACCGGAAATCCCCTCGACGAAGTCCATGCGGGTCAGCACCGAGGCTCCCGAGCCCGGCAGCGCCGGCTGGTCGAAGAAGCGGCCATCGATGTCGACGGTGACGCCCATGGTGTCGTTCTTGAAGCTCGCCCAGTCATAGCCGGAGCCGCCGACATAACGGTCGCCCATGCCAGGGCTGCCGACCATGATGTCGTCACCGCCCTCGGCGTTGAACTTGTCGTTCTCGCCGCTGCCGATGTAGATGTCGTTGCCGGGGACCGGGTCGTTGCCGGCAGGATCGAAGTTGTCGCCAGGCGCACCGTCGGACGTACCGGCCTCGATCCAGTCGTCACCCTCGTTGCCCATGTCCTGTTCGTTGGCCTTCGAGCCCAGGATGAAGTCGTTGCCCTGGCCGCCGAAGGCTTCGCTGGCGTCTTCACCGGTGACGATGAAGTCGTTGCCGAAGCCGCCGAGGATCAGGTTGACGCCATTGCCACCCTGGATCACGTCGTTGCCGTTGTCACCCTTGATGTTGTCGTCACCACCGATGTCCGTGATGATGTCGTCGCCATCGCCACCATTGATGAAGTCGTTGCCGTAGCCACCATCCAGGCGGTCATTGTTGCCGTCGCCGTAGAGGGTGTCGTCGCCATCGCCGGAGCGCAGGATGTCGGCATTGGCCGAACCGCCCATCACGATGTGGTCTTCACCGCTGTACTTCAGGTAGTTGGTGTCCAGCCCTGCCGTCGTCGGGTTGTCGCGCGATACCAGCGGGAGCATCGTACTGGCGCCGAGCGGGTCGGAGTTGCCGAGTATGCCGTCCGGTCCCGCGACATCGTCGAGGGTTCCCTGGATACCATCCAGGCCGGCATCGTTCAGTGCGGTGTGCTGCTTGGTCGGATCGACCTCCAGCGTCCAGGTCGCCGTATTGAACACGATGGCCGGCAGGTGGGTCGCACTGGAGTTGGCCATGATCAACTTGGCGAAGGAGTTACCCTCCAGCTCGGCGTTGAAGTTCATGCCGGCGGTGCGTTCCAGGTAGTAGAAGCGGTCGCCGTCCTGCAGTTTCTCCAACTGGTTCTCGAACACGAAGTTGAAGGTCGATCCCAGCATGCCGCCGAAGGGCGTGACCTTCTCGGCCAGGCCGCCGATCCAGAAGTCCACCGAATCCAGGCCCGTGGTGGCCGCCGGACCATTGAGGAAGTCCAGGCGGTCGGCGGGCGCAGTAGCCCCGCCGAGGACGATGGCGGACGCCGCCGCGCGCTTGTCGGCCAGGGTCGTGGCCGCGGTGATGCTGGCATGGGTGCCATAGGCCGCGATGAAGTTGATCAGCGACTCCGCATGCTTGAGGTGCATCGCGAAGTCGGCCCAGCTGGTGTACGGCTTCAGGTTGCTGTCACCGGTGGCGGTGTAGAACTGCGCACGGGCGTGGTTGAGGGACGGAACCCCGGCATCACGGCCCCGGGCGAGGTTCAGCGCTGGCAGGTCGAGTGGCAGGCCCACCAGGTTGTTGCGCAGCGCCTCGGTGACGAACTCGTCGATCTGGTTGCCGACCTCGCGGGTCACACCGCGAACGATGGCACCGGTGGCTTCCTCGGGCGTCAGGCCGCTGGCCTCGTAGGCCAGGGGGTTGAGGAAGGCCTGGATCAGGCCGAGCTGTTGATTGCCCGCGGCAAGCGGATCGGCGTCGCCGACGACGTTGAAGTTGGCGTCGAAGCGATCGACCGATTCGGTCAGCATCGAGTGGCCGAAGCGGTAAACCGTGTGGGCGAACTCGGCGACGATCGACGGATCGAGATCCACGTCATAGACCTGGGTCGGCGCGAAGAACGGGTCGACGTTCGGCTGGATGGTCCGCGCGAATTCCTCGAACACCAGGTGCTGGTACTGCATCTCGGTGCCGAACTTGGCCACCTGGAACAGGCGCTCGCCATTCCATTCCAGGGCACCGATCTCGGCCGCGGTGGTCGGGAAGGTGGTCACCGGCGTCAGCAGCCATTCGTTGATGAAGGCCAGGTCATTGCTGGCCAGCACCGTGGACTTGGTCTGCTCGACCAGGCGGTTGTGCTCGGAGTGGAAGATCGCGTGCACCGCGGTCAGGCCGATGTTCTCGTTGACCCGGCCGTCACCGGCCATGTAGTGCGCATCCAGCAACTCGTTGTCGTAGGTGCCGGGCGCAGGTGTACCGCCAATGACGGTGTCCGCATCCGGGGTGAGCGCCGCGCCGGTCTGGCTGTCCACCGGAACGGCGGTGTGCGCGATGTCGATGAGGAACTGGTGGCCGGTGCGCACTGCGCTGGTCAGGTCGATCGGCGCGGCGCGGTTGCCTTCCACCAGCACATCGTCAGCGGTGCCGGGCAGGCCGTCCGGCCCCACCATCACCACCTGCGGCATGCCACCGGGCCCCTTGATGAAGTTGCCATAGAGGTCGGTGGCCAGCAGCGGCACGTTGTCGAAATCGGCATCGGTGAGGTTGATCCCCAGGATGTCGTGGGCCTGGGCCTTGACCACCTTCCAGGTGGCCATGCCGCCGATCTCGCGGTCATCGGCCGTACCGAACACGCCATCGGCGCCCAGGTCACGGTTGGTGATCAGCTTGCCGGTGGCCACCGGATCACCAGCGGCATTGAGCGTATAGGCGCGCAGGAACACCTGGTGCGACGGGTGCGAGCTGTAGGTCTGGTTCTGGTCGACGAAGGGCGAGGTGGTGTTCTGGTTCTCCCGCGTATCGTCGGCGGTGCCGAGAATGCCATCCGCCCCGGGACCGGCGAATTGCGTGGCGCGGGTCAGGACCATGAAGTTGGTCGGGCTGCCGGGCACGAAGCGCGGGTCATCCGGGTTCAGCGGCATGAACACGATACCGTTGCCGCCCTTGGTGACCAGGTCCAGGCCATGGTCGAAGAACTGCCCGAAGAAGGTCATCCAGGCATTGAAGGGCGCCGACAGGCCGGCATCCGGTTTTTCGTTGGCGAAGAAGAAGGTCTGGAAGGTCGAGCCGTCGGTGCGGGTTCCGGTCACCACCTGCACACCGTCCTTCAGCACATCGTCAGCCGTACCGAGGACACCGTCCACGCCAGGATCGAACGCCGTCGCGAGCGCCGCCGGGTTGGTGGCGGTCTGGTCGACAATCAGGTTGGAAATGGTGCGCGGCTGGGAGTCGGTCACATCGACGGCCGAGTCATAGGTGGTACCCGCTTCGGCGGGACGGAACTCCGCCGGCAGCAGCCGCGGGAAGAGGTTGTCGGCGGCGCCGAACTGGCTCTGGTCGATGCCGGAGAACTCCAGCAGGTTGTTGAACTCACCGCTCACCGTGCGCAGGCCCGCCGAGGCGCGCACGTTGGGCACCAGCGACAGCAGGTCGACACCCGCGGCATGGGCCTCGGCGATGCGGATCTGGTCGAGGATGAAGTTCAGGTCCGAACGCACCAGCTGGATGCCCGGCCCGCTTTGCGTGACGCCCGGTCCCGGATCGGGAACGAAGGTCGGCGGCGGCGGGACGAAGGGCGCCACGGCGGCGGTGGGTGCAGAGAACACCTGCTCGGTCGTGCCAAGGGCGTCCGCATAGACCCCCTTGACCCGCAGCACCAATCCAGCCACATCCGGGGTGATGCGGAAGCGAATGCCATTGGCGCTCTGGAAGGCAAGGTCACCGGCCGGCGCGGCGATGATGTCCTCGAACACACCGGACCCTGCGATTCGCTCAACCTGCCAGACGAAGTTGACGTTGGTGATGGTGCCGCCGGGGTTGTCGGCATCGGTCACGCCCGCGCTCGACACGGTGAGGAAGTCGCCGACCTCCAGCGCCCCGCCATTGGTATCGGTGATGGTCAGCGCGCCCACCGGCTCGGCATTCAGACCGGGGACCAGCACAACGGCGCCGTCGGAGAACTGAACCCGCTCGATGTTGGTGAGGCGGTCAGTGCCGTCGCGGCCGACGACCTGGTCGGCGACCGTGAACGAACCGTCGGCGTTGGGCGTAATGATGTACTCGGCGGTGAGTCCCCGGTAGTTGGCGGTGTCGAACGCCGCGGTGCCGGTCAGCAATTCCCTCACCGCGACCAGTTGGCCGGGGGTGAAGGTGTGGTTCAGCATCAGCGGAATGAGGTCGATCATGCTGTCGAAGGTGGCGATCTCGGCCCCGGTACCGTCGGGGTTGGCGCGCACGCTGATGCGTACGTTCAGCGAAAGGTCGCCATCGAGCAGGTCGTCGCCGCCGCGGCCTTCGATAATGTCGCTGCCGCTGCCGCCAAGGATGATATTGCCGGTGCCGAACTGGTCGTCAGCCGTGCCGACTACGCCATCCGGACCCGCTGCGGCGGCACCCAGGAATGCCCGCAAGCCGGTGATCAGGTCGAGGTTGGTCAGCACGTTGCCCGTCGCTGTGACCCCTGCGAGCGCTGCCGCATCGGCGTTGTCACCCATCAGAATGTCGGCGAAGGCCGAGCCGGAAAGCCCCTCCACTTCGGCGAAGCGGTCGAAGATCGAGGCGGGCGATTGCGCGACCGGGAAGGCCAGGTGGTCACCCACCTCACCAATGCCGAGGAAGGCCGCCAGGGCCAGGTCGACGGTCACGCCGATCCGGTCGTTCTTGTAGGTGATCCAGTCATAGCCGGACATGCCGTCCATCTTGTCCTGGGCATCGCTGCCGACGAAGATGTCGTCGCCGCCCTCGCCGATCATCTCGTCGAAGCCACCGCCACCGATGAAGATGTCGTTGCCGATGATGTTGTCAGCCAGCAGGGGGGCGAAGTTGTCGCCAGGCGCGCCATCCTGGGTGCCCTTTTCGATCCAGTCGTCACCCTCGTTGCCGGTCGGCGGCAGGCTGGTCTTGGCGCTGTAGATGAAGTCGTCGCCCTGGCCGCCGAAGGTGGTGGAAATGTCTTCGATGGTGACGATGAAGTCCTTGCCATCACCGCCCAGGATCAGGTTGCCGCCGCCGCCGGCCATCATGTTGCCGACCACGATCACGTCGTTGCCGGCGCCACCCTCCATGCGGTTGTCGCCCCCGGCATCGGTGAGGATGTCGTCGCCGGCGCCGCCCATCACGGTGTCGTTGCCGTAGCCGCCTTCCAGTTCGTCGTTGCCTTCATCGCCGTACAGCGTGTCGTCGCCATCACCGGAGATGGTGATGTCGTTGCCGACGGTGCCGCCGATTACGATGTGGTCTTCGCCGGTGTAGTGCAGGAAGTTGGTGTCCGCGCCAACCGTATTGGGGTTGTCGCGGATCACCAGCGGGATGATCTCGACCGCGCCAATCGCGGTGCCGCCAGTGGGGTCGCTGCCGCCGGGCAGATCATCGAGGGTACCGACGATGCCGTCGGCACCGGCTATTACGCCCTGATTGAACTGCTTGGTCGGGTCGACCTCGAGGTTCCAGGTCGGGGTGGAGAAGATCGCGTTCGCCAGGTGCACGGCGTCGGTGTTGTTCATCACCAGCTTGGCGAAGGAGTTGTTCTCCAGCTCGGCACCGAAGTTCAGCCCCGCGGTGCGTGCCAGGTAGTAGAAGCGGTCGCCGTTCTGCAGCGACTCCAACTGCGTCTCGAAGACGAAGTTGAAGGTGGAGCCGAGCATGCCGCCGAAGGGCATCTTCTCTTCAGCCAGGCCGCCGATCCAGAAATCGACCGCATCCAGGCCGGTCGTGGTCACGCCATCCGCGCCGCTGGCCCAGACACCGGTGCTGTTGAGGAAGTCCAGGCGGTCGGTGGCTACCAGGCCATCGGCGTTTTGATCGGTCCCCAGCACCAGTTCCATGGCAGCCAGGCGCTTGGCAGCCAGGGTCGTGGCGCCGGTGATACTGGCATGGGTGCCGTAGGCCGCGATGAAGTTGATCAGCGACTCCACGTGCTTCAGATGGCCGGCAAAATCCACCCAACTGATGTAGGGCGTCAACTGTTCATCGCCGGTCATGCGATAGAACTCGCGGCGCGCGGCGTTCAGCGAAGGAATGCCGGTGTCGCGACCACGGGCGATGTTCAGCACAGCCAGGTCGAGCGGCAGCCCCACCAGGTTGTTGCGCACGGCCTCGGTGATGAACTCGTCGATCTCGTTACCGACCTGACGGGTCAGCCCGCGTACGAGGGCGCCGGCCGCCTGCTCCGGAATCGGGCCGCTGGCGGCGAAGGCCAGCGGGTTGAGGAAGGCGGAGATCAGCCCCATCTGCTGGGCGTTGGTCGGGTGCAGCGGGTCGACGGTGACCGGATTGAAGGCGGCATCGAAGCGATCCACGGTTTCCAACAGCATGGAGTGGCCGAAACGGAAAACCGTGTGGGCGAACTCGGCGACGATCGCCGGGTTGATCGTGGTGTCATAGCCCGTGGGAGCGAGGAACTCGTCCACCTGCGGCTGGATGGTGCGGGCGAACTCTTCGAACACCAGGTGCTGGTACTGCATCTCGGTGCCGAACTTGGCAGCCTGGAACAGGCGCTCGCCATTCCATTGCAGGGCGGCGATATCGGCAGGCGCGACCGGGAAAATGGTCACCGGCACAAGCAGCCACTGGTTCAGGGTGGCCAGATCATCGGCCGTGGCCAGGGCGCCGGGAGAGAGCAAGGTGCTCTTGGTCTGCTCCACCAGGCGGTTGTGCTCGGAGTGGAACACATGGTGCACGGTGGTCAGGCCGATGTTCTCGTTGGCCCGGCCGTCGCCGGCAATGTAGTGCTGATCCAGCAGCTCGTTGTCGTAGGTGCCTGCCGGCTGCGGACTGCCGGCGTTGATCACGGTGTCGGCGTCGGCCACCAGGCCACCGGTGGGATCGGCACTGTGGGCGATGTCGATGAGGAACTGGTGCCCGGTGCGCACGGCATTGGTCAGGTCGATCGGCGCCAGCGGATTGCCCTCCACCAGCACATCATCGGCAGTCCCGGCGATGCCATCGAACCCCTTCATCACCACCTGCGGGAAACCATTCGGGCCCTTGATGAAGTTGCCATAGGCGTCGGTGGCCAGCAGCGGCAGGTCGAATACATCGGCGTCGGTCAGATTGATCCCGAGGATGTCGTGGGCCTGGGCCTTGACGACCTTCCAGGTGGCCATGCCGCCGATTTCCACATCGTCGGCGGTGCCAAAACGCCCATCGACGCCCAGATCACGGTTGGTGATCAACTTGCCGGTGGCCATCGGCTGGCCCAGGGCGTTCAGCTCATAGGCGCGCAGGAACACCTGGTGCGAGGGGTGGGACGTATAGGTCTGGTTCTGATCGACGAAGGGCGAGGTGGTGTTCTGGTTCAGGCCCGGCCCGCCGAACTGGGTGGCGCGGGTCATCACCATGAAATTGGTCGGGCTGCCCGCCACGAAGCGCGGATCGTCCGGCTGCAGCGGAACGAACACGATGTCGTTGCCGCCCTTGGTCACCAGGTCCAGGCCGTGGTCGAAGAACTGCCCGAAGAAGGTCATCCAGGCGTTGAACGGTGCTGACAGCCCGGCATCCGGCGCAACGTTGGGGATGAAAAAGGTCGACGCGTCATCCGCGGTGCCGAATGTCCCGTCGAGGCCGGGGCTCAACACGGTAGTGGCACCCGGGGTCTGTGTGGCGGCGGCCAGCGCGGCCGGGTTGTTGACAGTGAAGTCGACGATCAGGTTGCTGATGATCCGCGGCTGACTGTCGAACACCGTGCCGCTGGTCTGGGCATAGCTGGTGGGCGCGGACCCCGGTACGAAGGGGTTGCTGTCGGCCGTGCGGAAGACCGGGTCGAGCAGCCGCGGGAATATGTTGTCCGCTTCACCGAACGCGCTCTGCCCGGCCACCAGGTTGTTGAAGGAACCATCAATGGTGCGTAGTCCCCAGGGCACCTGCACGTTGGGCAGCAGGTCACGGAGATTACGGCCGGCAGCGTGGGATTCGGCGATGAGTATCTGCTGGAGGATGAAATCCAGGTCCGACAGGTTGAAGTTGGCCATTTTGCTGATTCCTCAATTCCTACCGCGTAGGGGCGTGCGCCATGGCATCAGGCACGGGACGCCACGCTTTCGACTTGACTGCGGGATTTGGGGGACTAGATGACGCCTACCTTCAAGCGACGCTGGTGCTAGCGCGATTCATGCTCTTCAGCAGGAGGTTCTATCCCTGAGAGGGTCGGCGCGAAGACGCCGACGCCGGGTTCATCGACCCGGCGGACCGTGATATTCGGTGAGGTGCAGCGAAGCGGGCGGAATCGCCTCCTGGAACCAGACTTGCGAACCAGCGTTCATGACGTTCTCCCAAACCTTCATCGTTCCCCGGCCAAGACCGCCCTCACGGTACAGCTGCCGCGCCAGGAAACAATTTCTTACATACCTGAATAAAGATTTGGCCAGAAACACTGTCAAGCGACCGTCGGACTGGCAACTTCAGAGGCAATACGTCGATCAACTATTTGTTTTGTATTAACTTTTCACTGAAACATCTTCTTACAAAGATGATAATGCGTGGTACTTCGGGGCTATCACCACCCATTTCGGGGGCTATCACCAATTCCTGGAAGGCCCGATATAGAGCCTTCACGACAGGTGCCATCCGTTAATCCGCTGTTTGCCACCGTCCGGAGGAGGCCGGCGAAAACTTGCAGGATTGTAAATTCTGTGAGTCAAAAAACCGTTCTTCCCACCTGAGTCGAAGAACAGCGTGCCGCCATTGGCCGCCTCGACCAGCCGGCCTTGCCGCTGATGGCGCCGGCGAAGGCGCCCTCCTCATGACGAACTGTTGCCACAGCAACACCCCATCAGCACAACTGTTGCCAATCGACCAGCGACAACCCGGCAAACAGCGCCGAACTGCCCTGATTCCGCACAGTTGGCGCCTTGGTACGCCCCTTGCTCTATCCCTCTGCACACAGCGCAACATCACAAGGGATACCCCATGACCAAGCCGATCAAAGTGGTCGCTGTCACCGGCAGCACCTTCCGCCCTTCCCGCACCCTGGTGCTGACCCAAGCCATCGTCGCCGAACTGGGCAAGCACCTGCCCATCCACAGCCATCTCATCGAACTGGGCGATATCGCCCGTTCGGTGGGCGGCGCCCTGTCGCGCAAGGAACTGCCGGAGACCGTCGAGCACGAGCTGCGCGCCATCGAGACCGCAGACCTGCTGGTGGTAGCCGCGCCGGTCTATCGCGGCTCCTACCCGGGCCAGTTCAAGCACCTGTTCGACCTGGTCGACCTCAACGCCCTGGTCGACACCCCGGTGCTGCTCGCCGCCACCGGCGGCAGCGAGCGCCACGCCCTGGTCCTGGATCACCAGCTGCGCCCGCTGTTCAGTTTCTTCCAGTCGCTGACCCTGCCCATCGGCGTCTACGCCTCCGAGGCCGACTTCGACAACTACCAGATCGCCAGCGACGCCCTGAAAGCCCGCATCGCCCTCGCCGCCGAACGCGCCGCGCCGCTGTTCATCGGCAATGCCGCCGACCTGCTGAAGATCGCCTGAAGGACCTGACATGAACGTTTTCTGGTTTCTCCCCACCCACGGCGACGGCCACTTCCTCGGCACCAGCCAGGGCGCCCGGCCGGTTTCCCTGCCGTACCTCAAGCAGGTCGCGCAGGCCGCCGACAGCCTCGGCTACCACGGCGTGCTGATCCCCACCGGCCGCTCCTGCGAGGACTCCTGGGTGGTGGCCTCGGCCCTGGCGCCGCTGACCGAGCGCCTGCGCTACCTGGTGGCGATCCGCCCGGGAATCATCTCCCCTACCGTCTCCGCGCGCATGGCCGCCACCCTGGATCGCCTCTCCGGCGGTCGCCTGCTGATCAACGTGGTCACCGGCGGCGACCCGGATGAAAACCGTGGCGACGGCATCCACCAGAGCCACGCCGAGCGCTATGAGGTGACCGACGAATTCCTGCGCATCTGGCGTCGCGTGCTGCAGGGCGAGTCGGTGGATTTCGAGGGCAAACACCTCCATGTGGAAAACGCCAAGGCCCTCTACCCACCGATCCAGCGGCCCTACCCGCCGCTGTACTTCGGCGGCTCCTCCGAGGCCGCCCATGACCTGGCCGCCGAGCAGGTGGACGTCTACCTGACCTGGGGCGAACCACCGGCGGCGGTGGCGAAGAAGATCGCCGACGTGCGCGAACGCGCCGCCCGCCATGGCCGCACGGTGAAGTTCGGCATCCGCCTGCACGTGATCGTCCGGGAGACCGCCGAAGAGGCCTGGCGCGCCGCCGGAAAGCTGATCGAGCACATCTCCGACGAGACCATTGCCGCCGCCCAGCAATCCTTCGCCCGCTTCGACTCCGAAGGCCAGCGGCGCATGGCCGCGCTGCACGGCGGCCAACGCGACAAGCTGGAAATCGCCCCCAACCTCTGGGCCGGCGTCGGCCTGGTGCGCGGCGGCGCCGGCACCGCCCTGGTGGGCGACCCGCAGCAGGTGGCGGCACGCATCAAGGAATACGCCGACCTCGGCATCGAAAGCTTCATCTTTTCCGGCTACCCGCACCTGGAAGAAGCCTATCGCTTCGCCGAACTGGTCTTCCCGCTGCTACCCGAACCCTACGCCAGCCTGGCCGGTCGCGGCGTCACCAACCTCACCGGCCCCTTCGGCGAGATGATCGCCAACGACGTGCTGCCCAGGGCCGCCGCGAGCTGAACCACCCCGCCCCTTCCCAGGCGAAGGGGCACCCCCATGACAAGCAACTCATCTGAAGAGGTACTCCGCGTGAATGCCCCGCAGCATCTCACCCTCCCCTCGCCCCTGGAGATCGCCCGCGAACTGGCGGCAGGGTTCGCCGAATCCGCCGCCGAGCGCGATGCCCGCGGCGGTACGCCGAAGGCCGAACGCGACGCCATCCGCCAGAGCGGCCTGCTCTCGCTGATCATTCCCGAGGCAGACGGCGGCCTGGGCCAGGACTGGCAGACCACGCTGAACGTGGTGCGCGAGTTCGCGCGGGTGGACAGCTCCATCGCCCACGTCTTCGGCTTCCAGCACCTGATGCTGGCCACCGTGCGCCTGTTCTCCCGCCCCGAGCAGTGGCAGCCCTGGTTTCAGCTCACCGCACGCCACCGCTGGTTCTGGGGCAACGCCCTGAATCCGCTGGACACCCGCACCACGGTGAAGAAGCAGGATGGCTGGCGCGAGTTCTCCGGCAGGAAAAGCTTCTGCTCCGGCGCCCTGGATTCGCAGATGCTGATCGCCTCGGGCCTCGACGAAGAAACCGGCAAGCTGCTGATCGCTGCCGTGCCCACGGCGCGCAGCGGCATCAGCCTGGCGGACGACTGGGACAACATGGGCCAGCGCCAGACCGACAGCGGCAGCGCCACCTTCGAGCGGGTGCGGGTCGAGGAGAATGAACTGCTGCTGGATCCGGGCCCGCTGAGCACGCCCTTCGCCTGCCTGCGTCCGCTGATCGCGCAATTGATCTTCACCCACATCTTCCTCGGCATCGCCGAAGGCTCCTTCGAGGAAGCGCGCGCCTACACCCTCAAGGAGGCCCGCCCCTGGTTCAAGTCACCGGCCAGCCACATCGGCGAAGACCCCTATGTGCTGGCCCACTACGGCGAATTCTGGGTTGGCCTGGAAGGCGTGCGGGCCCTGGTGCAACGGGCTGCCACCCTGCTGGATGCCGCCTGGAACCAGGGCCCCGACCTTGGCGACGCCCAGCGCGGTGAACTGGCCCTGGCCATCGCCACCGCCAAGGTGGCGGCCACCCGCACCGGCCTCGACCTGTGCAGCCGCCTGTTCGAAGTGACCGGCGCGCGCTCCACCCATGCCGCCCTGCGCCTGGACCGCCACTGGCGCAACCTGCGTACCCAGACCCTGCACGACCCGGTGGACTACAAGGTCCGCGAGCTGGGCGAGTGGGCCCTCAACCAGACTCTGCCGAAGCCGACCTTCTACTCATGAAAGCACCGCGCCAAGCTCCCTCCAGCCTGCTCACCCTACCCCCATCCCCGGCCCTGGCCACCTCGGTGCGGGCCACCGCCCAGGTCTTCGAGGACCCGAAGTCCCAGGCCCTGCTGGCACACCTGCAGCAAGTGGCGCCCAGCGAGGCCAGCGTGCTGATCATCGGCGAGACCGGCACCGGCAAGGAGCTGGTGGCGCGCCATCTGCACAACCTCAGCGGACGCCGCAACGGCCCCTTCGTGGCGGTCAACTGCGGCGCCTTCTCCGAATCCCTGGTGGAAGCCGAGCTGTTCGGCCATGAGAAAGGTGCCTTCACCGGCGCCCTGGCGGCCAAGGCCGGCTGGTTCGAAGAGGCCAACGGCGGCACCTTGTTCCTCGACGAGATCGGCGACCTGCCCATGCCCATCCAGGTCAAGCTGCTGCGGGTGCTGCAGGAGCGCGAAGTGGTACGCCTGGGTTCGCGCAAGAGCATCCCCATCGATGTGCGGGTGCTGGCCGCGACCAACGTGCAACTGGAGAAGGCGATCAATGCCGGGCACTTCCGCGAGGATCTCTACTACCGGCTCAATGTCGTCAGCCTGGAACTCAGCCCGCTGCGCGAGCGTCCCGGCGACATCCTGCCGCTGACCCGCCACTTCATCGACGAATACAGCCGCCGCCTCGGCTACGGCCGCAGCGAACTCGGCCCCGAGGCCGAACGAAAACTGTGCAGCTATTCCTGGCCGGGCAATATCCGCGAGCTGGAGAACGTCATCCACCACACTCTGCTGATCTGCCGAGACGGTGTGATCCAGGCCGCCGACCTGCACCTGTCCAACCTGCGCATCGACCGCCCGGACGAGCCCCGTGCCGGCGAAGGCGGCGCCGACGCGCAATTGCAGCAGGCCTTCCAGCGGCTCTTCGCGGAACAGGCCGGCAACCTCCACCAGAAGGTGGAAGACGCGCTGCTGCGGGCGGCCTACCGCCACTGCCACTACAACCAGGTGCACACCGCCAACCTGCTCGGCCTCAGCCGCAATGTCACCCGCAGCCGCCTGATCGCCATCGGCGAACTGGTGGTGAGCCGCCGTGGCGTGCAACGCATCGACGGCCAGCGCGACGTGCAGCTGTCGGTCTGATCGCTCAGCTCGGCCGGGACGTCCCGACGGGCAGCAGTTCGGGGGCCTCGCACTCGTCAGGCGCGATCGAGCCGTCCTCGGCCGAGACTGGGTCACCCACGGCATCCAGGCCCACCACGGCGATCACGCGGTAGCAGTCGACGTCTTCGTCCAGTGGGAAGGCGAACAGCCGCACCGTTTCTGGCAGCGCGATCCGGTGCACCTCCTCGCCGAGTGCCAGACCATCGCGAAAGGCTTCCAGATGCAGTTCCGCGGCAACAGCGTCGCCGTCTTCGTCGCGGCTCAGCACACCGACAAAACTGTCCTCGTCGTCGATCGGCTGCAACCAGTGGCTACGCAGGTGCACCTCGGCCGCCAGCGTGGGGGCGGACATGGCCAAGCCGATCAGGCAGCAGGCCAACAGGGTCCGGAAGGACAGTCCCATCAGCGGCTGCTCAGCTGCACATAGCCGTCCTGCGTCGGCAGGCCGAGCCACTCCTGCCAGCGCCGCAGGTCGCCTCGCGCCTTCTCGAACAGTGCACCGGCCTGCATGTCCTCCAGGGAGCTCACGCACTCCTCCACCAGGACCTCCTCGCGCAGGCAGGGATTGTCCGCTGGCAGCTGGGTGCCCGACAGGTAGGTGACGAGGAAGTAGGTGGCCGCGTTGTCCGAGGGGAAAATGTGCTTGCCGCCGGTGTTCAGCCAGCCGCGCAAGGCTTCGGTGAGGTTGTCGGCATAGGCCCTGGCATCGGGGGTGAAATCGACCCTGGTGCAGTCCGTCAGGTAGAGGTTGCTGGCGCTGCCCCCGGCGACCTTGCCGAACAGGGTGCAGTACAGGCTCACGTAGCTCCCCTCCATCACCGGCCCGGGGAATTTCTGCGGATCGCCGTGCAGTTTCGCCTGGACGTTGAACAGCTCGTCGGCACCGGGAAGTTCGACGACCACGTCATCGGCGAAGTCCGTGCGCACGGCGAGGATCTCGCCACTGACGATGAGCCTGCGGCCCTTGTAGAGCGGATCGATGGCCGCCTCGTCGTCTTCATAGAGCCGCGCGAGCTTGGAACTGGGCAGGCGCTCCACCGGATTGACCATCGACAGGGTGTTCAGCGCCGACGTCCCGCCCGCCAGGGCGATCAGGTAGTCCTGTTCCATGATGTGGCGGAAGAAGTTCAGCGCGCCGGGGTTCACCTCCGGACGGGGGCGGGCGTCGGGCGGGATCACGGCGTCCGCGTCGGTCAGCAGGCGCAGCAGGCTGGATGCCTGGTCCGGGTAGTCGGCATGGGTGGCGACATGCACCCCGAGGAGGAACAGCGGCACCGCCAGGATCGCCAAGGCTATGCCACTGCCCTGTTTCCCCGACAGGCTTTCTATCGGCCGCCAGGAAGCCGGGCACAGCCAGACCGCGCCGGACAGCATCAGCAACCCGCCGATGATGGAACTGCCCATGACCCCGAAGGACAGGGCGACCAGGACCGAACAGACGCCCCAGCAGACAAGCCTGATGACAGGTAAGAACTTCATTCGACGCCCCTTCTCGTAGCAAGACTGGCCCCGGCGTTTCCCGGCAGGCCATGGCCTGCCTCGGGTCATCGACCGCGGGACGGTCGGATTCTCGAAAAGGAGATGCGGAAATGAAAATCAGCAATCCTCATTTGCGCTCAGCGCCGCCCTGGCGCCGGGGCGCGTCCGACGGCCCGCGCAGGGCAAGCGGCAATGAGCATTTTTGATTCGCATCAGGCTCGCCGCGCCTTCGACAATCGGCACGACAACCGCCATGGAAGGTTCGAAATGCGGGTCCTGTGCCTCACTCCCGGGGAGAGCCTGGTCATCCAGCGTTCGCCGGATACCCTCACCCGCATCAAGGTCGTCCGCCTGCAATGGCCGATGATCGTGCTCGCCCTGGAAACCCGCAGCCTGGCCGGGGCGCTCCTGGAACGCAGCGAACTCCGCCTGCGGGAATCCTCCTGAAGGCAGGCGCCGATGCAGGGTGCCACCCCGGCCCGTTCAGCGGTTCAGGCAGCGAACATTGTCGATTTCCCGGGCGTAGTAGCAGATCACCCCGCTGCCCGGCACCGGCAGGAACTCCAGGCGCAGCATCGCCCCCGTGGCCAGGCCGTACTGACGGCCGAAGAACAGGTCCGGGATTTCGCTCATCCGCTCCATCGGCCTGGCACGGCTGGTATTGGCCTTCTGCAGGCGCAGGTCGAGATTGCGCGGGCCGGAATCGACGACCTCCGCCACCAGGGTTCCATAGTTCACCTCCGAAGCGACGCGCTCCATGGCGGCGAAGCTGAACACATCACCGATGATGATCCGCTCCTCCGACCGCATCAGGGTCCCATCGTTGAGCAGGATGTTGTTGGCGCCGTGATAGGAAACCCCACGGGTGTAGGCCGGACGGTCGATCACCAGGCCGGCCACCGCCAGCAGGGCGAGGGCTCCGAGGATGAAGGCATGCTTGTAGCGGCTCAACGTCATGGCTGGCCCCTCAGGCAACGCCGAACCATTTCCAGTTGCAGGTTGGCCATCGGGTTGTCCTCGAGAAAGATCAGGTTCGCCGTCGTACCGTCGGCGCGGATGCAGCTGAGATCAAAGAGCCGGTTCGAGCGATTGATCCAGACATGCCCGGCGAGGCCCTCCTCGCGGGTATTCAACGCCTGCTTGAAGACCTCGCGGCTGCGGGCGTTTTCCTCCGCGCTGTCGCCGACGAAGTGGTAGGTCATCGACCCCACCGGCACATCCTCGATCACCAGGTCCGAGGCGGCACCGTCGAAGGCACCGCCGCGCGACAGGCCCACCAGGGCGAGCAGGCAGAACATCGCTGCATAGGCGGGCAACAGCAGCTTCGGTGAATCGAGCAGGGCGAGCAGCCGCTGCCCACGGGTGATCGGCGGAACATCGGCAATCGGCTGCCCTGCTTCCTCGACGCGGCCGACCGGCGCGTCGGCGACGGCCGATGCCGATACGGATGCAGACTCGGGCTCGGCTGCCAGGTACTGCGCATTGAACCGATAGCCACGCCGCGGGACTGTCTGCAGCAGTTCGTGGTCGGTGCCGTCGTCGATCAGGTTGCGCAGGGTGAATATCGCCTGATTAAGACTTCCGGCGGCGACGACGCGATTATCCCAGGCGTACTCCATTATCTCGTTGCGACTCCGGGTCTCTCCCGGACTATCCAGCAGAAGTTGCAGCAAGCGCGATTCCGAATAGGAAATAGTCACTGCGCGTGGCTCGCCCGAATCCGAGCCTATATGCAACTGATTATTCGCGGCGTCGAATAAAACACTTTCGCCGCCCTTCAGGAAGAACTTGAACTGGCTTTTCATGAAAGTTCGCTGAGCTTATTGATTTGACTACCCGCGGGAGAAGACACGAATTCTCTCGCACATCGGCTGCGAGCAGCGCACTGCAGAGCAGAAATGACGATTTTTGATTCTTGTTTTCTTCGCGGCTGACTCAGAGTGCGGATGCGCCGGACGGGGCGCCGCAGCATACGCCTGCACGCTCCTCCGCTCCAGGCGAGCCGTCCGACGGCACGCCACGCCGCCGTCGAGGCCATGGCCCCAGGGCAACTCCCCAGTGTCGGGGCCGGGCGCATCGACGCGCCATCAACAGGAATCCCCATGCATATCAGAGAACTTTCCATCCTTTCGCTTTCGCTGAGCTTGTTCGGTTGTTCGATGGCGCCCGCCATCGACGTTGCCACTGTCTCCGGACAACAAGCCAATGCCCCATTGCAAATCATCGAACGAGACGAGGACAGCATCGCCTGGAAGAAATACCCAGCGCCCTTTTCAAGAAACCACGACAAGACAATATTCATCGATCTGGCCAAACCACTCGCACCTAACAACAACCAAACACCGTTCGAAGCGGAAACCAACAAACTGCTCCGACACTTCCGCGGCCAACTTGAACAACAACTTTCCTCCGCCGGTTACCGCCTGGTGGACCGGCCCAGGCCGGGTGCGCTGACACTCCGCGTCTCGATCAGCGACATCAAGCGCGAACCGCGCGATCCGAGCGTCATGGAATACATCCCGATCGGCTTCCTGGTCGGCCTCTCCCTGCACGCCACCGGCGTGCGCGACGAGACCCTCTACCTGTTCTTCGACAGCGAAGTCGCCGACGGCCGGACCGGCGAAACCCTGGGTCGCGCCGTCGACCGCGCCAGCGGCAGGAACATCGAGCAATCCGCGCAACCCGCCGTCGAGGACATCTATCCCGCCATGGATGCGACGGCGCGGCAGATTCGCGAACGCCTGGACAGGGAGTTCCAGAAAAAGGGATCGGCCTGATCCCAACACTCCCCCAACCCTTTCAACAGACCTTGCAGGAATACCCATGAAATTTGGCAAACAACTGGCAGCCGCCGTCCTGACGATCACCTCCCTCGGCGCCTTCGCCGACGATCGCGGCCTCTACCTCGGTGGCGGCGTGACCCGGGTGGAAATCGACGAGCACGCCCTGGGCGACGAGGACAACAGCTACAAGGCCTACGTCGGCTACCGCTTCAACCCCTACCTGGCCGTGGAAGGCGCCTGGGTCGACCTGGGCAGCTTCGGCGGCGGCCGCGCTGACTTCGAAGGCCACTCCCTCCAGGCTGCCGCCCACTTCGGCGTGCCGGTGGGCGACCGTCTGCGCCTCTTCGCCAGTGCCGGTGTCCACGCCTGGGACGCCGACTCGGATATCACCGGCGGCAGCAGCGACCTGGACCTGACCTACGGCCTCGGCGTCGAACTGGATGTGTTCCGCAACTTCGGCGTGCGTCTGGAGCAGGAAGTGCTGAAGGTCGGCGACGTCGACCTGGACCAGACCAGCGCCACCGCCTACCTCAAGTTCTGATACCCCCCGCGGCCCCTGCCCCGGCAGCGGGCCGCCTCTCTGCCTGTAGCTTGAGGCTGCGTTGCGCGGTCAGCCATCGCGCGAGGCTCGACCTCTGGTGCGCACGGCGCACCCTACCCACAACCCCGAACGACTCCCGTCCGCCGTAGGGTGCGCTGTGCGCACCGATTGCGGGATCGGCCATCGCGCGATGCTCAACCTCTGGTGCGCACGGCACACCCTACCGATGAATCCCAAACGACTCCTGCCCGCCAACCGATGTATCCCGAACGACTTGAGTCGTGACAGGCAGGGCCGCTCCCACTCAGGGGCGGGAGCGGCACCCGGCTCAATGGAAGGGGAAGATGTAGTTCATCCAGGCCGCCATGCGCAGGAGGATCTTGCGCATCACCGCCACATGGTGGAAATGCTGGCTGTAGAGCGCCGCCTGGCCGTAGGCGCCGCCGGGCATCAGGGCCGCGTACGGGGCATAGTCCGGGTCGGTGATCTCGACGATCACCGGCACCCGGCCAGGAGGCGGCGTGCCGGTGAAGCTGAGCAGGTTGCCGGAGGGCTGCACCTGGCCTTCGCCGATCACCGAAATCACCTGCTTCACCTTGCCCTTGAACACCTGGCCCGGGATGCCGTCGAAAGCCACTTCGGCCTCGTCACCGGGGGTCAGGCGCAATTGGCTGTTCTGGCGCATCCAGGCCGCGATGTAGTGCCCCTCGTCCGGGATGAACACCATGGACGGACGCAGCGGCAGCCGGGAGGCCATCATCCCCGGACGCAGCGACACGTGGGTCACGAAGCCCTTGCTCGGCGCGCGCACCACGGTGTTGTCCAGGTCGAACCGGGCGATGTTCAGTTGCGCCTGCAGGTCATCCACCCGCGCCGTGGTGAGATCCACGTCGCGGCGGTTGCCGACATTGCGCGCCGCCAGCTCACGAGCGCGAGACTGGTCGGCGCGGGCCGACACCAGCTGCGCCTTGATGGATTTGACCTTGTTCTCGAAGGGCGTCGGGTCGATGCGGAACAGCACATCGCCCTTCTCCAGGGGCTGATTGGTCTTGACCGGTACCTCCACCACCTGGCCGCTGACCGTCGGAATCACCGGCGTCGACACGAAGTAGCTGCGCGCCACTTCGGAGTACGGGTGGTTGTAGTTCATCAGGAAGATCAGCGTCCCGATCAGCACCACGCCGCCCAGCACGGCGGAGGGCACCGACCACTTGTTCAGCGGAATCTTGAAGATCTTGAAGATGGCGACGCAGATGGCCGTGTAGGTGAGGATCAGCAACAGGTCCATGTCAGGCCTCCTCTACCACGTTGGCCGAGCGGGAGGTCTCCCGTCCTTCCAGCCGTTCGAGGCGCTGGCGCATGTCGGCCAGTTGCCGCTCCAGTTCCGTCCGCGGCACGCCGAAGCCCCAGCCCCGGTCCTCGCGGTACAACATGGCCCAGATCCAGAGGAACGGCCACAGCGCGTGGAGGGTGAACAGGCTCACCCACCCGGCGGCGTGGATGGCGTCCCGGTGCGGATGGTTACGGTGCTTGGCGATCTCGTAGGGAATGTCGTGCAGCACGATGATCCCGTAGAACAGCACGATCACGACGAAGAACAGCACGCCTAGGGCAAAGTAATCGAGAATCCCATCACTGAGCATTTAATCACCTGGTTGGCAGGGGCACGCCTCTTCCGGCCGACTCATGTCCACTGCCGGAGAAGTTGCGCCTGCATGGGGTTTACGACCCGGCCGTTCGGCCCGGGTCAAAGGGCGAGCACACGCAAAGGAACCGATGCCCGCCTGCTGGCGGGCACCGGTGCCGACTCGTCGCTCGATCGAAGGAGGCCCGTCAGGGCCGGAAATCACGCGCGTCCCGTGCCCAGTCATCGAGCAGGGGCTTGAGGTCATCCAGGACCAGCGGCGTCTTGCGGTTCTCCAGGTTCAATCCCTGGCCCTTGCGCACCATCCTCACCACGGGCTTGCCGCTGGCGGCGTCCACGGCCTCCAGCTCGGCGTAGATGGTCACTTCCTGGTCGCGGGTGCCGGCTGCCGTGGTTGCGGCGGCGGCCAGCAAGGCGATCGGAATGACCTCGTAGGCCTTCAGGTGTTCGGTCGAAACGGCCACCGCGGAGATGGCCGGGCGCAGCACCAGGGTGTCCGCCTCCGGTTCACCCACCAGGCGCAGTTCGCCCACCAGTTCGCGCTGCAGCGCCAGGCGCATGTAGGTAGCGATCTGGTCCAGGGTCTGCTGGCTCAACTGGTCGCTAGAGGGCTGGGCGGGGTGGAAGACCGGCTTCTCCACCAGCAGCGAGCCGTAGCGCTGCGGGTCGAAGTCCGCTGCCGTCCAGCGCAGCACCGGCTTGCCGCTGGCGGACCTGGTTTCTTCGAGCTGCGAGTAATCCGCCAGAAAGCCTGAATACTGCTCGGGCTGGGTGACCTTGCTGGAACAACCACTGCCGAACAGGACCAACCCTGCCAACGCGAATCCGAAAAGCGGTTTCACCATGAAAGACTCCGGGACTGTCGGGGCGGGCCCTGCAGCGGCTCCGCCCCCAACTGAATGGCGGCCAAGCCTATGGACAGCCACTTTTCTCGACTTCGCATTTCACGACAAAAAATTCGCATTTCATGACAGCGTGACGGAGTTCCTTGCAACAAAACTTGTCGATCTGCTTGGAGGTCTCCGCGCCGGCGAGGCGGGCTCATACGCACGAGAACCCGCCTCACGAGTGGTTCAGGCCGCCTCCGCCACTCGCCGCGCTTCCAATTCGCGCACCAGCGGCAACACCTTCTCGCCGAAGTAGGCCACCTCCTCCTGGAAGTGCAGGAAGCCGCTTAGCACCAGGTCCACCCCGGCCGCCTTGAGGGCGACGATGCGTTCGGCGATCTGCTGCGGGGTGCCGATCAGATTGGTCTTGAAGCCATCGTTGTACTGCACCAGGTCGGCGAAGCTCGACTTGGCCCAGTTGCCTTCGCCCTCCGGGCTGGCCCTGCCGGCCTGCCGGGCGGCATCGCCGAAGGCGTTCACCGCTTCCGGATCGGCCTTGACGATGATCTCCTCCAGTACCGCGCGAGCTTCTTCCTCGGTGTCGCGGGCAATGATGAAGGCATTCACGCCAATTTTGACCGAATGTCCGTTGGCGGCGGCCTTGGCACGGATGTCGTCCACCTGGGCCTTGATGCCCTCGACCGAATTGCCATTGGTGAAGTACCAGTCCGACACGCGCGCTGCCATGTCCCGCGCGGCGCGGGAGCTGCCACCCTGGAAGATTTCCGGGTGTGGCTGCTGCAGCGGCTTGGGTTTGAGGCTGTAGTCGCGCAAGCGATAGAAGTCGCCACTGAAGCTGAAGTTGTCGGTGGTCCAGATCCCTTTCAGCGCACGGATGAACTCCTCCGAACGGCGATAGCGCTCGTCGTGTTCCAGCCAGTGTTCGCCGATGGCGGTGAACTCGCCCTTGAACCAGCCGGACACGATGTTCACCGCGATGCGACCGCCGGTGAGCTGGTCGATGGTCGCCAGTTGCTTGGCCGCCAGGACCGGATTCCAGGGACCGGGGAGAATCGCGGCAATCACCTTGAGGCTGCTGGTGGCGCCCAGCAGCGCATGACTGAAGGCCACCGACTCATGCTGGTACTCGGCGCCGTAGCCGGCGGTGAAGCGGATCTGCGTCAGGGCGTACTCGAAGCCGGAACGCTCGGCGATCTGCGCCAGCTTGCGGTTGTAGTCGATGTCCCAGCTGGTGCGCTGTTCGATCTTGCTGACGACCAGGCCGCCGCTGACGTTGGGTACCCAATAGGCGAACTTGATGGGGGCTTGGCTCATACATGTCTCCGAGGTTGCGGGCAATGGAAAGGAGCGGCGTTCACGCCTCGCAAGCCTTGGAGCAGCATCTGTACCAACCCACAAAAACCCATGAATATCAGTAAGTTATTCAATAATTTCGAATGCTGGCGTGGGCCCCTGGGGCAGCAACTTGTTGAAGGACTGTTGCCGAGGCAACAGCAGCGCCCCGGCCAACTGTCGATCTGCGCACAGCCCACCGACACCTTGGCCGGCGCGAGCCGGGCCATCGCCGGCGCAATTCGACGAACGCCAGTACGCGGCCGGTGCTACAACTGGTAAAACTGTCCGCGTAGTCGTTGAGGAGCCTGACTTCAAGCAATGCATGGCCCTGATCCCGCGCTCCAGAACCTGTCGTACCCGCCCCTGCTCGAGCAGCCGGTAAAGCTCGCCCGCGCCGAACTGCTCGCCTCCCTGGAAAACACCATGGCCCGCCATCAGGGCGGTGCGGTCTGGTTGTTCGCCTACGGTTCGCTGATCTGGCGGCCGGAATGCCCAACGGTGGAAACCCGCCGTGCGCGCATCCATGGCTACCACCGTGGGCTCTACCTCTGGTCGCAGATTCATCGCGGCACCCCGGAGACACCGGGCCTGGTGCTCGGGCTGGACCGCGGCGGCTCCTGCGCTGGCTTCGCCTACCGGCTGCCGGACGAACAACTGGAAGAACACCTCTTCGCCCTCTGGCAACGGGAAATGCCCGACGCCGCCTATCAACCGAAGTGGCTCAACTGCCAGTTGGAACACGGGCCCAGTGTGCAGGCACTGGGCTTCGTGCTGCGGCGCGATATCGCCTGCTACGCCGGCACCCTGCCGGACCACGTGCTGCGCCAGGTCTTCGACAACGCCAGCGGCCACTACGGCAGCACCCGCGACTATGTGGAGAAGACGGCCCGCACCCTGCGCGCCCACGCCATGCCCGACCGCAGGCTGGAAGAAGTGCTGGTGCGCTGCTGCAAGCAGGGCGCGCTGGATTTCAGTTGAGGATGGCGGACCGTATCCGGCCACCCTTGTAGGGGCGAATTCATTCGCCAAGCAGGCCGAAGGTCTGCCCTGCAAGGCCGCAGGGGGCAGCTGCGCTGCCCTTGGCGAATGAATTGGCTATGTCTGCATTAAGTGTTGCTAGAGCGTCCTGAACCAAGCTGATTATCGAGCGGACGGCGAGTCCCTGTTTCGCCCTCCCGGGCGAGTCCCTTTTCCAATCGTTGAAAAGGAACCAAAAAACTTGCCCCGGCATCCGGCCCCGGCTTCGCCGGGGTTCCCTTGCTCCATCGTTGCTCCGGGGGCCCGGCGTGAGGGGCCATCCATGGCCCCGCACGCCTCTCGCGGCATCCATGCCGCTCGTCCCCCTGCGCAACGATTCCGCTCGGCCTCCTGAAGGGGCGCAGTCGCTGCCCCAGCTCTTCCGCACAGGTTCAGGCACTGATCAGGCAACAGGATTGCTGCGCCCTGTCAGGCGCGAGTCACCCCTCTCCGCTTCAGGGAGAGGGGCCGGGGGAGAGGGAGGTGCCAGGCCGGAGCGGAGACCTGAAAGGCACCTGGGGGCAGCTGCGCTGCCCTTGGCGAATGAATTCGCCCCTACAGGAAAAGCCTGCCTGCTGGGGAGGACCTTGCCCCGGGTGCAGCCCGCTCCCAAATCTCATCCGGTCGACGAAGCAGTCTGCCCTTGTGGGAGCGAGTTCATTCGCGAATGAATTCGCTCCCACAGGCTTCCGATCCCGAATCCGAATCTCAATCCAGCCCGATTTCCACTACTTCCCCCGCGAGGCGCACCGGCCACACCCGCAGCTGCTGCTCCGGGTACTCCAGGCAGCTACCGTCCTCCAGACGGTAGTGCTGCTTGTACAGCGGCGAGGCGATCACCAGGTCGCCGCCGAGATGGCCGACGATGCCGCGGCCGATCACGTTGGCCCGCGCCAGCGGGTCATGGTTCTGCACCGCGAAGAGTTGCTCGCCGGCCTCTCCCGGCAGGTAGAACAGCGCCACCTGGATATTGGTCACCCAGGCCACCACGCCGGAATTGGGCACCAGGTCGGCGCGGTTGCAGACGGCTTGCCAACGGCCCCGGACGTCACTGGATTGCACGCTTGCTTGGTTCATCAGACCACCTCCTCCACCAAAGGAATAAGCTCGGCTTCGTCCGCCCGGAGCGGGCGGATCTGGCCGCGTTCATCGATGAAACGGATATCCGGGTCGCCACGACCGTCGTTGACGAAGGTGCGGAAGCGCTTGAGCTTCTCCGGGTCCTGGATGGCGTTGGCCCACTCGCATTCGTAGCGGTCCACCACCAGTTGCATCTGTGCTTCCAGCTCATCGGCCAGCCCCAGGCTGTCGTCGATGATCACCGCTTTGAGGTAGTCCAGGCCGCCTTCCAGGCTCTCGCGCCAGACCGAGGTGCGCTGCAGCTTGTCGGCGGTGCGGATGTAGAACATCAGGAAGCGGTCGATGTAGCGGATCAGGGTCTCGTCATCGAGGTCGGTGGCGAACAGCTCGGCGTGGCGCGGACGCATGCCGCCGTTGCCGCAGACGTAGAGGTTCCAACCCTTCTCGGTGGCGATCACGCCGACGTCCTTGCTCTGCGCCTCGGCGCACTCGCGGGTGCAGCCGGAGACGGCGAACTTCAGCTTGTGCGGCGAGCGCAGGCCCTTGTAGCGATGCTCGATGTCCAGCGCCATCTTCACGCTGTCCTGCACGCCGTAGCGGCACCAGGTGCTGCCGACGCAGGACTTCACCGTACGGGTGGACTTGCCGTAGGCATGCCCGGTCTCGAAGCCGGCGGCGATCAGCTCGCCCCAGATATCCGGCAGCTCGTGGAGTTGGGCGCCGAACAGGTCGATGCGCTGGCCGCCGGTGATCTTGGTGTAGAGGTTGTACTTCTTCGCCACCTCGCCAATGGCGATCAGGCCTTCCGGGGTGATCTCGCCACCGGGGATGCGCGGCACCACCGAGTAGGTGCCGTTCTTCTGCATGTTGGCCATGAAGGTGTCGTTGGTGTCCTGCAGCGGCACCAGCCACGGGTTCTGGATCGGGCGGTTCCAGCAGGAAGCCAGGATGGAGCCGATGGCCGGCTTGCAGATCTCGCAACCCACGTGGCCACGGCCGTGCTTGGCGAGCATTTCCTCGAAGGTCTCGATGCCTTCCACGCGGACCAGGGCGTAGAGCTCCTGGCGGGTGTAGGCGAAGTGCTCGCAAAGGCTCTTGTCCACGGCCACGCCCCGGGCGGAGAGCTCGTGCTCCACCACCTGCTTGAGCAGCGCCGCGCAACCGCCGCAGCCGGTGGCCGCCCTGGTGCAGGCCTTGACCCCGGCGACATCGGTGCAGCCGCCGTCGATGGCGGAGCAGATCGCGCCCTTGCTGACGTTGTGGCAGGAGCACACGGTGGCGGTGGCCGGCAGCGCATCGGCGCCCAGGGCCGGGGCGCCCTCGCCCGCCGGCAGGATCAGGCTGGCCGGATCGGCCGGCAGCTTGATGCCGTTCTGCACGTATTGCAGCAGGGTGTCGTAGTAGCTGTTGTCGCCCACCAGCACCGCGCCCAGGGCCTGCTTGCCATCGGCGGAGACAACCAGGCGGCGGTAGCTGGAGGTGGCTTCGTCGATGAAGCGGTAGCTGCGCGCGCCCGGCAGTGCGCCGTGGGCATCGCCGATGGAGCCCACGTCCACGCCCAGCAGCTTCAGCTTGGTGGACATGTCGGCGCCGATGAAGGGGTCGGCCTCTTCGCCACACAGCTGCGTGGCGACGCTGCGGGCCATCTGGTAGCCGGGGGCGACCAGGCCGAAGATGCTGCCGTTCCAGGCGGCACATTCGCCGATGGCGTAGATGCTCGCGTCCGAGGTCAGGCACTGGCCGTCGATGGCCACACCGCCACGGGCGCCAAGCTCCAGTCCGCACTGGCGGGCCAGCGCGTCTTGCGGGCGGATGCCGGCGGAAAAGACGATCAGGTCGGTTTCCAGGAAGTCCTCGCCGGCGAAGTTCATCCGATAGCGGTATTGCTCGCCCGCGCTGATGGATTGGGTGGCCTTGGACAGGTGCACGCCGACACCCAGCGCCTCGATCCGCGCCTTCAGCGCCTGGCCGCCCTGGTCGTCCAACTGCACCGGCATCAGGCGCGGGGCGAACTCCACCACATGGGCGTCGAGACCGAGGGACTTCAGCGCGTTGGCCGCTTCCAGGCCCAGCAGGCCACCGCCCACCACCACGCCACGACGGGCATCGGCCGCCGCCGCGCGAATGGTGTCGAGGTCGGCCAGGGTGCGGTAGACCAGGCGCGAGTTGCCCTCGGCGCCTTCGATGGGCGGTACGAAGGGGTAGGAACCGGTGGCCAGCACCAGCTTGTCGTAGGGCACATTGCCCTGGGCGGTGATCACCTCGCGGCGTTCGCGGTCGATCTCCAGCACCGGCACGCCCAGGTGCAGGGTCACGCCCGGAGTCTGGTAGAGGCTGGCTTCACCAAGGGCCAGGGACTCGGCATCGCGACCGCCGAAGTACTCCGACAGGTGCACACGGTCGTATGCGCGCAGCGGCTCTTCGCTGAAGACTTCGATGCGGTAGCGGTCCAGCGCGCCGCGTTCGATCAGTTGCTCGACGCAATGATGGCCGACCATGCCATTGCCGATGACGATCAGCGTTTGCACATCAGGAGTGGAAGCGACGTTGGAGTTCATAGGTAGCACCCGGCCCAAGCCAATCACGTTTTCGGGGGCAAAAAAAAACGCCTGGGACTCAGCCGTCCCAGGCGCCTTTGCCTGTTCATTCATGGGTGTCGCCGGGCCACACTGCCTGACGCACCTGTCAAAACCTATCCACAATCTGCTGCGCGTCGGAATAACTGCGTTGAAAATGGCTTCAGACTGCTCATTTACAACTCGTAAACTCCGCGTCTTCAGCCATTTGATTCGCTGGCGCTCCCCCTTCGGGCCAGCCTGCGGCTGTTACTCCCGTTGGTCGTTGCGCCTTGTTCTTCTCTAGCTCGCGAGATCGTGAACAGGCTTTGGCCCGGGGGAGCGATCGCCATTGATCTGCCGGGCCGCCCTCCGCACTGTTCGCGGTGGGTCTGGACCTGCCTATGCAGTGGCTGTGCCAGTTCCGCGAAAAGGCGCTCGACACGCCTCCCCGATCGACGTCCCGGCGCAGCAGCGGCGCGGCCTGCAGCGATTTGCGCAGGTTTCGTTCGCCGCATCGGAAGCCTTTCTGGCGCCTGCCGAGCCAAGAACCAAAACGGTGCGCCGACACCTGGCGCGCCCCATCCTGAAGCCGGCTCGCCATCCCCGAAAAACACCCGAAAAATTCCCGCAAGCACCGCCACGCAAAGCCTTGAGCGGATTCGCGGCAACTTGGCATGTGCCTTGCGATAGGACCGCCAAGGCAATCAATGCCGATTGCCCTACCCCACGACAAAGGCGCCGTGTCTCCCCCGTTCCGACGGTGGGTGGCATGGCGCTTTTTCGTTTCTGCGCAAGGTCCGGCTATGGCGAACAAGACAGTACGAAGCGTGTGTCCCTATTGCGGCGTCGGTTGCGGCATCGTCATGGAAGTGGCGGACAACCGCGTGATCAAGGTGACCGGCGACAAGGCCCACCCGACCAACTTCGGCCGCCTGTGCACCAAGGGCAACACCTGCGCCAAGCCCCTGGCCGACTCCGGTCGCATGGAACACGCCTACCTGCGCCACGAACGCAGCCGCGACCCGGTGCGCACCGGCATCGACCAGGCCATCCACGACACCGCCAGCCGCCTGCGTGTGCTGCTCGACACCCGGGGCCCGGACGCCATTTCCTTCTATGTGTCCGGGCAGATGTCCCTGGAAGCCCAGTACCTGGCCAACAAGCTGGCCAAAGGTTTCATCCGCACCCGCCATATCGAATCCAACTCGCGGCTGTGCATGGCCAGCGCCGGCAGCGGCTACAAGCTGTCTCTGGGCTCCGACGGCCCGCCCGGCTCCTACCAGGACTTCGACCGCGCCGACCTGTTCCTGGTGACCGGCGCCAACATGGCCGACTGCCACCCGATCCTCTTCCTGCGCATGATGGACAGGGTCAAGGCGGGGGCGAAGCTGATCGTGGTCGACCCACGCCGTACCGCCACTGCCGACAAGGCCAGCCTCTACCTGCCGATCAGGCCGGGCACCGACCTGGCCCTGCTCAACGGCTTGCTGCACCTGCTGCACAAGAACGGCCACACCGACGAGGCTTTCATCAATGCCCATACCCAGGGCTGGGAGGCCATGGAGGATTTCCTCGAGGACTACGGCCCGGAACGGGTCGCCGCCATCACCGGCCTGCCCGAGGCGGATATCCGCAAGGCCGCCCAGTGGATCGGCGAAGCCGGGGAATGGATGAGCTGCTGGACCATGGGCCTGAACCAGAGTACCCACGGCACCTGGAACACCAACGCCCTGTGCAACCTGCACCTGGCCACCGGCGCCATCTGCCGCCCCGGCAGCGGCCCCTTCTCCCTCACCGGCCAGCCCAACGCCATGGGCGGCCGCGAGATGGGCTACATGGGTCCCGGCCTGCCCGGCCAGCGCTCGCTGCTGGTGGAGGCCGACCGCCACTTCATCGAGGACCTCTGGCAACTGCCCCGTGGCCACCTGCGCAGCGACGGCGGCAATGGCACCGTGGCCATGTTCGAGGCCATGGGCGCAGGCGAGATCAAGGCCTGCTGGATCATCTGCACCAACCCGGTGGCCACCGTGCCCAACCGTCGCCAGGCCATCGAAGGCCTCAAGGCCGCCGAACTGGTGATTACCCAGGACGCCTTCCTCGACACCGAGACCAACCACTATGCCGACATCCTCCTGCCCGGCGCCCTCTGGGCCGAGGCCGAAGGTGTGATGATCAACTCCGAGCGCAATCTGACCCTGACGCAAAAGGCCGTGGATGCCCCCGGGGACAGCCTGCCGGACTGGCAGATCATCGCCCGCGTCGCCTGTGCCATGGGCTTCGCCGAGGCCTTCAGCTATGCAAGCGCCGCCGAAGTGTTCGAAGAGATCAAGCTGGCCTGGAACCCGAAGACCGGCTACGACATCCGTGGCGCCAGTTTCGACCTGCTGCGCCAAGGCCCGATGCAGTGGCCCTGCGCGCCGGGCAGCGAGGCCAACGCACGTAACCCGGTCCGCTACCTCAACGACGGCGTCAGCCAGGCGCCGAAGCTGGATGCCGACGGCAACCGCCCGGCCATCGCCTTCGCCACCGAGCACGGCAAGGGCCTGTTCTTCCCCCGTCCGCACATGGACCCGGCGGACATGCCGGATGACGCCTTCCCCCTGGTGCTCAACACCGGCCGCGTGCAGCACCAGTGGCACACCCTGACCAAGACCGGCAAGGTGGCCACCCTGAACAAGCTCAACCCCGGCCCCTTCGTGGAAATCCACCCGGTGGATGCCGAGCGCCTCGGCATCGCCGACAAGGGCCAGGTGGAAGTGCGCTCGCGCCGCGGCCGCGCGGTGCTGCCGGCGCTGGTCACTGACCGTGTGCGGCCGGGCAACTGCTTCGCGCCCTTCCACTGGAACGACCGCTATGGCGAGGACCTGGCGATCAACGCCGTCACCAGCGACGCCATCGACCCCATTTCGCTGCAGCCGGAATTCAAGCACAGCGCCGTCGCCCTGGCGCCCGTCGCTCCGGCCAGCCCCGAGCTCATCCCCTTGGTAGAAGTCGAGACGGCCACGGCCAGCGCCGCGACCGGCTCTTCGGAGGAACTCGCCGACATGCCGATCAATGCCTTCGCCCGCCTGCTGAACCTCGACGCCAGCGCCGATGTCAGCCTGGCCCCCACCGAACAGCGCTACCTGCAGGGCTACCTGCTCGGCCTGCGCAGCGAGGAAAGCCGCAAGCTGGGCGGTGTGCCCACCCTGCCGGCCAGCGCGCCCCTGGCGCCCGACACCCGCCTGCTGCTGGACGGCATCCTCGCCGGCCTGTTTTCCCGCAGCTGGGAGGCCCCGGCTGAGCCAGCTCCGGTCCCCGCGCCGCAGAAACCGCTGCTGGTGCTCTGGTGTTCCCAGACCGGCAATGCGGAGACCTTCGCCAACCTCTGCGCCGAGTCGCTCAAGGCCGAGGGCCGCGCCGCGACGGTGCGCTCGATGGACGCCATCCAGCCCGCTGAACTGGCCGGCGCCGGTACCGCCCTGCTGATCGCCAGCACCTTCGGCGACGGTGATCCCTCCGACAATGGCACCACCCTGTGGAGCGCCCTGTCGGCTGACGGCGCCCCCTCCCTCGCCGGCCTGGACTTCGCCGTGCTGGCCATGGGGGATTCCAACTACGACCAGTTCTGCGGCTTCGGCCGCAAGCTGGACGCCCGCCTGGAGGAACTCGGCGCGCGGCGCCTGGCCCCGCGGGTGGACTGCGAACCGGACTACGAGGAACCGGCGCGCGTCTGGCTGGCCGCCGTAGCTCACGCCCTGGCCGGTGCCACCCCGGCGCAGCCGGTGCCCGAGCTGGCGGGCGTGGAGGCCGAACCCGAAGTCGAAGCCGCCGTCCCCACCAATTACAGCCGCCAACGTCCCCTACTCAGCCGCCTGCTGCACAACCGCGTGCTGAATGCGCCGGACTCGGCGAAGGAAACCCGGCAGGTGGTGCTGGACCTCAAAGGCAGCGGCCTCACCTACCAGGCCGGCGACGCGCTGGGCGTATGGCCGAGCAACTGTCCGGCGCTGGTGCACGAGGTCCTGGCCGCCCTGAACCTCGATGGCGCGCAATCAGTGGCGATGAAGGACCAGGGCACCCTGCCCCTGGCGACTGCCCTGGGGCGGCACTTCGAAATCGCCAGGATCACGCCCGAGCTGCTGCGCCTGGTCGCCGAACGGTCGGGCAGCGAGGAATTGGCGCGTCTGCTGGAGCCCGCGAACAAGGCCGAACTGGACGACTGGCTCTGGGGCCGGCAACTGGCCGACCTGCTGCGCGCCTTCCCCATCCAGGCCAGCGCGGACGAACTGCTGGGGCGGCTCAAACGCCTGCAGCCACGCCTCTACTCCATTGCCTCCAGCTCCCTGGCCACCCCGGATGAAGTGCACCTGACGGTGTCCACCGTGCGCTACCAGTGCGACGACCGCGCACGGGGCGGCGTCTGCTCGGCCTTCCTCGCCGACCGCGCGGGCCAGGGCGAGGTGCCCATCTTCATCCAGAAGTCCGCCCACTTCCGCGTCCCGGCCAACCCCGAGCGGCCGATCATCATGGTCGGCCCCGGCACCGGCATCGCGCCCTTCCGCGCCTTCCTCCAGGAACGCCAGGCCTCGGGTGCCAAGGGCCGCAACTGGCTGTTCTTCGGCGAACAACGGGAGGCCTCGGACTTCTACTACCGCGAGGAACTGGAAGCCTGGCAGGCCTGCGGCCACCTGCAGCGCCTGGACACCGCCTTCTCCCGCGACCAGCAAGAGAAGGTCTACGTGCAGCAGCGCATGGTCGAACAGGGCGCCGAGCTCTGGCGCTGGCTGGAGGACGGTGCGCACTTCTACGTCTGCGGCGACGCCAGCCGCATGGCCAGGGATGTGGACGCGGCACTCAAGGCCGTGGTGCGCGAGCATGGCGGCCTCAGCGCCGCGGAGGCGGAGGCCTATGTCGGGGCGATGAGCAGGGACAAGCGCTACGTGCGGGACGTGTATTGAAAGCGCTCCCGAGCGCTTTCACCAACACATCCGTCCCGTTCAGTCCTCGTCGCGTGCGAATTTCAGCAGGCTGCCGCGCAGCGCGACTATCTCCTTCTGCAGCCTGGAGAACTCCCGGGAACTCAGGCCGCAGGCGTCCTTCAGGTTGAAGTCGAAGGCCCGTTCGCGCAGCCGCCGCCCGCTAGCGGTCAGGTGGACCCTCACCTGGCGCTCGTCGGCCGGGTCGCGCTTGCGTTGGACATGGCCCATGGCCTCGAGCTTCTTGAGGATCGGCGTGAGGGTGTTGGATTCGAGGAAGAGCTTTTCGCCGAGGCCGCTGACGGTCTGGTTGTCCTCTTCCCAGAGCGCGACGACGGTGACGTACTGGGTGTAGGTGAGGCCGAGCGCTTCCAGGACCGGCCTGTAGACCTTGCCGAAGGCCAGGTTGGTCGAGTAGACCGCAAAGCACAGGAAATCGGCCAGCTTCACGTCCGAGGGGGCGTCCTGCTCGTTGGTTTTCATCTGTCTTCCTCTCGTTGGCACCAGGCCAGGTCGGGTGAAGGCCAGATCTTACATCGCATGCGACTTTTTCGGTACCGCTGGAATTGCCAGGGACAAACCGCCCGAGAAGCATCCTTGATGGCGATGTCGTGTCGGAGCATTTTTATCGTACGCGATCAAATCTAACGCGACCATTTGTCGGATGCCCGGGACGAAGTCGAATGACACGCCTTGACATCCAGAAGCGGCAGCTTCAGTCTTAATACATCGCATACGATTTAATCTCTAGCGATACAAACCAAGCCCAAGCAATGAGGAAATCACCATGACCAAGATCGACAAAGTCCTGTTCACCGGCAAGACCCACACCACCCTCAGCCGCCGTGATGGCGCCACCCGTGCAGCCCATGGCAGCCTGGACCTCAAGCTGTCCGGCAGCGACGGCCAGGAGCAGGTGCTGAGCGCCGTCCAGTCGCACCCGACGGCAGAGCGGCTGTTCGCGGGTGCCTGGTCGTCCTGCTACATCGCCGCCATCGGCCTGGTGGCCGCACAGATGAAGGTGACGCTGCCAGCCGACCTGGCCGTGGAGATCGAGGTGGACCTGGGCCAGACCGGGGCCGAGTGGTTCCTCCAGGCCCGGCTCAATGTCCACGCGCCAGGCCTGGCGCAGGACGTCGCCGAGAAACTCGCCCACGCCGCCGATGAAGTCTGCCCCTACTCCAAGGCCACACGCGGCAATATCGAGGTCGCCATCAACGTGTTCACCGCATGATGCACCGCGCACCGGTTCGGCCTGGCCAGTCCCGGCCGAACCAGGTGCCGGCGGGAAAGGGACTTCCCTCTTGTAGGGGGCGCCGCGCGCACCAGCATCCATGCCCGGGCCTGACACCGGGTCCGCCCTCTCACCCCGCCGCTGATACAGCCGCGCCACGCGCCTTGCGGGTCATCAGGCTGAAGGCACTGAAGGCCCCCACGGCGAACAATGCCTGCACGCCGATCATCGGCCAGGCGCTGCCGTCCTGCAGGGCGCCGAGCAGCAGGCCGCTGCAGGTGGCGCCGAGCATCTGGGCAAAGCCCATCAGGCCGGCGGCGAGGCCCGCGCGGTGGGCGTTGGGCATGACCACGCCGGCCACCGAAGCCGGGATCAGCATGCCGCCACCCAGGGTAACCAGCACCTGCGGCAGCGAGAGGCCGAGTACCGACAAGCCCAGGCTGGCATGCACCAGCAAGGTGGTGACGGCGCCGGTCGCCACCAGGCTGACGCCGATGCCGACGATGCGCTGCGGCCCCAACTGCGTGATCTTCCGCCGGGTGAACAGCGCTCCGCCGATCAGGCCGGAAATGGTGGCACCGAAGGCCAGCCCGTACTCGGCGGAACTCAGTCCCAGCAGGCCGATGTAAACCGCAGACGATCCCGCGACCACGGCGAACATCGCGCCGTAGGTGCCTGCCAAGGTCAGGGCCAGGGCGCGGCTGGAGCGTTGCTTGAGCAGGTCGAAGTAATCCCGCGCCAGGGTCGCCGGATGGCCGGCCTTGGGATCGAGGCTGGGGTTGGACTCACGGTAGAAAACCAGCACCGTCAGCAGTGCACAGCTACCGATGGTCAGCGAAGCGAGGATCGGCGCGTGCCAGCCGCCCCACTGGGTCAGCAGACCACCCACCATGGGCGCCAGGGCGATGGCGCTGAGCATGCCGATCACCGTCATGGCAAGCGCCGGCGCCGCCTGGGCCTTCCACACATCCCGCACGATGGCCCGCGCCAGCACCAGCGCTGTGCAGGCACCGAACCCCTGGACCGCACGCCCGATAATGAAGTCACTCATGCTGTCGGCCAGCAGCATCCAGGCCGTGGCGGCGAGGTAGAGGCTGAGCCCGCCGATCAGCACCGGCCGGCGGCCGACCCGGTCCGACAGCGGTCCCAATAGCAGCTGCCCCACGCCGAAGGCGGCGACGAACACCGACAGGGCGGCCAGACTCGCACCATGGACGGCGCCCAGGCCCTGCTCGATGCGGCCCAGGGCAGGAATGATCAATTGGGTGGAGATTTCCCCCAGGGCAGTCAGCACCATCAGGATCACCAACAGCAGGCGCGACGGGTTCATGACTGCGCTCCTTCTTCTTTGTCGTCCAGCGCCAGGGCCATCAGCTGCCATTCCAGGGCCTGCCAGTCGTCGCTGCTGACGCCGGACGACGCCCCGCAAACCGTTTCGCACTTCTCTACCTGCTGTTCATTGCTCATCACACATACCTCCGTTGGTCGCTTCGCCCTTGGGCTGACGATTTAAATGACGAGTGACATATATACGCGAAATTAAATTATGCCTATCATATTTTCGACCCGCGGTATCCCCGCACTGTTGCTGCCGCCCCCGAGGATCGCTCCATGAACCGCCCGCACCTTGCCCTGCTTGCCCTGATCCCCACCGCCCTGCTGACCCTGAGCGGTTGCAACAGCCAGGCCGACACCACGGTCACCGCGCCCCAGCCACGCGCCGTGCTGGTGGCCGAAGTGCAGGCCGCTTCCCAGCAGGACGCCCTCTATACCGGCGTGGTGGCAGCCCGCACCGCCAGCGACCTGGGCTTTCGCGTCGGCGGCAAGGTGATCGCCCGCAAGGTGGACCCGGGTACCCGCGTCAAGCGCGGCGATGTGCTGCTGGTGCTGGACAACACCGACTTCGAACTGGCCCTGCGCACCGCACGCAACCGCGTCACCGCCGCCGAAGCCGAGCTGCGCCAGGCCCGCGACGACGAAGCCCGCTACCGCCGCCTGACCGGCACCGGCGCGGTGTCCCGGCAGATCTACGATCAGGCCAACACACGCCTGCGGGTGGCCCAGGCCGAGCAGGCCGCCGCCACCTCGGAAGCGGCCCAGGTGGAAAACCGCCGCGCCTACTCCACCCTCACGGCCGACGCGGATGGCGTAATCACCGACGTCCGGGTGGATCGCGGCCAGGTGGTCGCCGAAGGGCAGATCGTCGCCAGCCTGGCCCACAACGGTGCCCGCGAAGCGGTGATCGACATCCCGGAAACCCAGCGCACCCTGGCCAGCCAACCCGCCCGCGCCTATCCCTACGGCGCCACCGGCGAAGCGGTGCCCGCCACCCTGCGCGAACTCTCCGCGGCGGCGGATGCCACTACCCGCACCTTCCGCGCCCGCTACACCCTGGGCGGCGACTCGAACGCCCTGGCCATCGGCTCCACCATCACCCTGCGTCTGGATGGCGCGGCCCACCAGCAACTGGTACGCGTGCCCCTTGGCGCCCTGCACGACAAGGGCCAGGGCACGGGCGTCTGGGTCATCGGGACGGACGGCAAGGTGCAGCTGCGCCCGGTGCGCGTGGTGCGCCTGGAGCAGGAAGAAGCGGTTCTGGAAGGCGGCGTCCAGCCCGGCGAGCGCATCGTCGCCCTGGGCGCCCATCTGCTGAATGCGGGCGACAGCGTCCGTGAACTGCCGGCCCCGTCGTTGGCCCTGGAGCGCTGAGATGAGCCGTTTCAACCTCTCCGCCTTCGCGGTACACAACCCGGCGGTCACCCTCTTCCTGATCATCGCCACCCTGGTCGCCGGAGCCATCGCCTTCAGCAAGCTGGGCCGCGCGGAGGACCCGTCCTTCACGGTGAAGACCATGACCGTCACCGCCGCCTGGCCGGGCGCCACCGCGCGGGAAATGCAGGAGCAGGTGGCCGACCGCCTGGAGAAGCGCCTGCAGGAGCTGGACCTCTACGACCGGGTGGAGACCATCGCACAGCCCGGCTTCGTCTCGATGAAGATCCAGTACCTCGACTCCACCCGCCCGAAGGACATCCAGGAACTCTTCTACCAAACCCGCAAGAAGCTCTCCGACGAGGCCAATCGCCTGCCCCAGGGCGTGATCGGCCCCTTCTTCAACGACGAGTACAACGACGTCTACTTCGCCCTCTATGCCCTGAAAGCCGAGCAACTGCCGCACCGCCAACTGGTGCAGATGGCCGAAGACCTGCGCCAGAGCCTGCTGCTCCTGCCCGGGGCGAAGAAGGTCAACATCCTCGGTGAACAGGCCCAGCGCATCTTCGTCGAGTTCTCCTACGAACGCCTGGCCACCCTGGGCATCAAGCCCGAGCAGATCTTCGAAGCCCTGGCCAAGCAGAACGGCGTGGCCCCGTCCGGCTTCGTCGAGACCGCCGGCCCGCGCGCCTACATCCGCATGGATGGCGCCTTCGACAGCCTGAAGCTGATCGAGAACGTGCCGATCAACGCCAACGGCAAGCTGCTGCGCATCGCCGATGTGGCCACCGTGAAGCGCGGCTACGAAGACCCGCCCACCTACCGCATCCGCCACCAGGGCGAACCGGCGCTGATGCTCGGTGTGATCATGGACTCGCACTTCAACGGCCTGGAGCTGGACAAGTCCCTCAAGGCCGAGGAAGACCGCATCCACGCCGAACTGCCGCTGGGCGTGAAGTTCGACAAGGTGTCCGACCAGGCCGAGAAGATCCGCCTGGCGGTGGGCGAATTCATGATCAAGTTCTTCGTTGCGCTCGGCGTGGTGATGCTGATCAGCCTGCTGGCCCTGGGCTTCCGCGTCGGCCTGGTGGTGGCCGCTGCCGTACCGCTGACCCTGGCCATCGTTTTCGTGATCATGCTGATGACCGGCCGCGAGTTCGACCGCATCACCCTCGGCGCGCTGATCCTCTCCCTGGGCCTGCTGGTGGACGACGCCATCATCGCCATCGAAATGATGGTGGTGAAACTGGAGGAAGGCCTCGACCGCCTGCAGGCTGCCACCTTTGCCTGGACCTCCACCGCCGCGCCCATGCTGACCGGCACCCTGGTGACGGTGATCGGCTTCCTGCCGGTGGGTTTTGCCAAGTCCAGCGCCGGGGAATACGCCGGCAACATCTTCTGGATCGTCGGCTTCGCCCTGCTCGCCTCCTGGGTGGTGGCGGTGTTCTTCACGCCGTACCTCGGGGTAAAGCTGCTGCCGAAGATCCAGCCGGTGGCCGGCGGCCATGAAGCCCTCTACGCCACCCGCCTCTACCAGCGCCTGCGCGCCCTGGTGACCTGGTGCGTGAACCACCGCAAGTTGGTCACTGCCCTGGTGGTGCTGGCCTTCGTCGCCAGCGTCCTGGGCATGAGTGTGGTGAAGAAGCAGTTCTTCCCCAATTCCGACCGCTCGGAGCTGCTGGTGGAGATCTACCTGCCGCCGGGCAGCGCCTTCAAGGCCACCGAGTCCGTGGTCGCCCAGGTGGAGAAAGCCCTGCTGGAAGAACCCCAGACCAAACTGGTGGATGCCTACGTGGGCGGCGGCGCGCCGCGCTTCTTCCTCTCCCTGAACCCCGAGCTGCCCGATCCGGCCTTCGCCAAGATCATCGTGCAAACCGCCGACTCCAAGGCTCGTGACGCCCTCAGGGCACGCATGCAGGAGCGCATCGCCGCCGGTGAATTCCCCTCGGCCCGAGTACGTGTGACCCAGTTGGTGTTCGGCCCGCCGGTGCCCTTCCCGGTGGTGTTCCGCGTCTCCGGCCCGAACCTCGACCAGCTGCGGCAGATCAGCGAAGAGGTACGCCAGGTAGTAGCCGCCAACGCCATGACCCGTGACACCTTCGTCGATTGGGGCGAACGCAGCAGCAGCTATCGCCTGGTGCTGGACCAGGACCGCCTGCGCCTGCTCGGTTTCACCCCCAATGAGGTGAAGAGCCAGCTCAACGCCCTGCTGACCGGCAACCCGGTGACCGAAGTGCGCGAAGGCACCCGCACCGTGGCGGTGATGGTGCGTGCGCTGAATGCCCAACGGGAGAACCTTGGCGGCATCGAGGGACTGACCATCACCAATGCCGCCGGCGTTTCGGTGCCGCTGGAACAGGTCGGCCGCTTCCAGCCGGTGATGGAGGAACCGATCCTCAAGCGCCGCGACCGCGCGCTGACCTTCGAAGTACGCGCAGACATCATCAAGGGCACCCAGCCGCCGGATGTGGAAAAGGCCGTCTACGCCGACCTGCAACCACTGATCGCCAAGCTGCCGGCGGGCTACAAGGTGACCATCGGCGGCCCGGTGGAGGAAAGCGCCAAGGCCAACAAGGCACTGGCCGTGCTGTTCCCGGTGATGATCCTGCTGACGCTGGTGACGATCATGTTCCAGGTGCGCTCCTTCGCCCTGATGTTCATGGTCTTCGCCACCGCGCCGCTCGGCCTGATCGGCGCGGTGCCGGCCCTGCTGCTGTTCGGCCAGCCCTTCGGCTTCAACGCCATCCTGGCGCTGATCGGCATCGGCGGCATCCTGATGCGCAACACCCTGATCTTCACCGACCAGATCGAGCAGGAGCAGGCCCACGGCCGCCCCCTGCGCGAGGCCATCATCGAAGCCACGGTGCGCCGCGCCCGCCCGGTGCTGCTCACCGCCCTGGCCGCCGCGCTGGCCTTCATCCCGCTGACCTTCTCGGTGTTCTGGTCATCCCTGGCCTATGTGCTGATCGGCGGGGTGCTGGTGGGCACGGTCCTGACCCTGCTGTTCCTGCCGGCGCTGTGTGCGTTGGTGTTGCGGGAAAGGAAACCAGTGGTGGAGGCGGAGGTTGCCGTGGCATGAATTGGCGGGGCTAATCCTGTAGGGGCGAATTCATTCGCCAAGGGCAGCGCAGCTGCCCCCCGGGGACTTGCAGGGCAGACCTGCGGCCTGCTTGGCGAATGAATTCGCCCCCACAATGAAAAGCCCCACAGGGCGCTATTCTGCGCAACAGCCGTGCGGCTTCGCCGGCTCTTCCGCATACCGGTCGTGATAGGTCATCCAATCCATGATCTCCTTCTCGTCCCGCCCCTTGGGCAGCAGGTCGAGGAAATTGTAGGCGCCCACCAGCAGGTCCAGCCCGCGTGCGTAGGTGGAATAGGTGTGGAAGATCTCCCCGGCCTGATTGCGATAGAAGACGCTGAGGCCGGGCATGTCCTCGCCGGGGTCATTGCTGGTGCCGTAGTTGTAGGTCGCGGTGCCGGCGGCGATGGCCTCGGGGCGGGCGGCCACGCCGAAGTCGTAGTTGAAGCTGCTGCCATGGGACGACACCCACTTGAAGTTCCAGCCCATGCGCTTGCGGAAGGCCTGGAACTCCTGCAGGGGCGCCCGCGACACGCAGAGCAGGGTCACATCGTGGTGCTTGAGGTGCTGATTGGGGCCGTCGATATGGTCGGCGAGGAAGGAGCAGCCGGGGCAGCCCTCCTGCCAGCCAGGGCCGAACATGAAGTGGTAGATGACCAGGGTGCTGCGCCCCTCGAACAGGTCGGCGAGACTTTCGCGCCCATCCGGCCCGTCGAAGAAGTAAGGGGTGTCGATGCGCACCCAGGGCAGCGCGCGGCGCTCTTCGCTGAGACGGTCGCGCTCGTGGGTGAAGGCCTTCTCCCTGCGCAGCAGCGCCTCGCGGGCCTGCAGCCACTCCTCGCGGGTCACTACGGGGTGATTGTCGATATTCATGGTGCAACCTCCTGAACCTGACGCTGAAAAAGGAACTCGCCTTTCTGGTCGTCACGCATCAGGCGGGTTCGACAGTCCCCGCACGTTTCCCGACAGGCGGCTGCGCCTCAGATCGAGCGCCCGCGCCGCGCCTCCAGGCGCTGGATGGTCATGCTCGGGGTTTCGTCGAAGAGCTTGCGGTACTCGCTGGCGAAGCGGCCGAGGTGATTGAAGCCCCAGCCCATGGCGATCACCGAGATATTCCGCGCACAGCGGTCTTCGAGGAGTTCCTGGCGCACGGCGGTGAGGCGGTGCTTCTTCAGGTAAGCCATGGGCGACTGGCCGAAGTAGCGCTTGAAACCCTCGAACAGCTTGAAGCGCGATATCCCGGCGGCCCGCTCGATGTCCTCCAGGCAGACCTCCTCGCGAGCGTGGGCATGGATGAAGTCGCGGGCCCGTACCAGATAGTGAGGCAGCTTGATCTCCAGGCGGTCCCGCAGTTCCTCGGAGTAGTTGTTCGGCTGGGCGAGGATCAGCCCCTTGATCAGCGCGCTTTCCATGTCGCGGGTGAAGTACAGCTGGCCGTAGAGATCGCGGCTGCGCTCCATTTCGTCGATCAGGTGCCGGGCCATGCGCCACCAGGAGGCGGCAGCGCCCTCCACCGCATCCATTTCGGCCTGGAAGCTCAGGGGCGTCTCCACGCTGCGCTGCAGCAGCTCTTCCAGGGTCTTCTGCATGGCGGCGCGCGGGATGGCCACCTGCAGTTTGTGGCAATCGCCGGCGATGGTCAGTTCCTGATGCTCATGGGGCGAGATGATCACCCCCCAGTCACGGTCCGAGCGCAGCAGGCGTCCGGCCTTGACGAGTTCCTGCTCACCGCTGAGCGGCAGGCTGAGGCTATAGCAATTGAGGTTCATCTCGTCGCCAACGCCAATGGTCACGTCGGTGCCGTACTCGACATGGCCCAGGGTCGTGGCCATCGAGGGCAGCACATTGCCGCTGTGATGGAACTGGATGCGCTCGGGCCTGGGCACCTTGAGCAGGTGAGGCCCGCAGATATTGGACATCCAGGAACGGGCCCCGACCAGGTCATAGCGATCGGCGGAGATGTCTCGAAAGTGGGAGTGGTTCTTCGTACTCATCACGCGGCACCCAACACGGCAATTGGACATGCGCGCTCTAGCGGCGCGTCGACCTGAAAGAAGCAAGCTCCATGCCACGCCCCGGCGTTCCGTCGCAACTCGAAACAAAAGGATAACATTGGCGGATCTTATGGACAGGCGGCCCACGCGGCGGCCCCGCCACCTCTGCTCCAGAGCAGGTCGGCGCCCCATCCCGGGGTCGCCCTGCCACCCCATGGTTCAGGACCGGACGAGCACGGGAAGGCCTCTCCGGAGGGCCTTGCGCTTGCCTCCGGGTCGGGTGCATGGCCAGCAGGCGCCACGGGTGTTACCGCTATCGGCCGCACATCGCCCGAAAGAACAGCCAACCACGATAAGCGGACAGCTTTTGCCAACTTTCCGGATAGCGTACGCCCACTCCTTCTGCTGGCCATCGGAGAAAGCGTTACCCCATTCCCGGCGGCGCCCGGAAACGTTACCCCAGGGCACGTAAGCCGGGGCGAGGGTCGATTCAAATCCGTTTCCCGCCCGGTTCGCCATCCGTTTTCTCGACCAACACTATCCGCTTCTTCAGCTCCCTGAAAAAGGCCGGAAGCCCCGCCATCCGTGCCTTCCGGCCCAAAACTGGCGGGCCGGAATTTACGGCGCGACTTTGCCCACTAATCGGATAGACCGAAGAAGTCCCAGCTCCTTCTAATGGCCTCCACTGATTCGCCTGAGTGGAAGGTGCCCCCATGAATACTTCGAACAAAAACATCGCGCAGTGGAGAGAGTACGTCAGCGGCTGCCTGGATTTCCGTCCGGCCGAGGGCGTGTACCGCATTGCCCGGGACATGTTCACCGAGCCGGAACTGTTCGACCTGGAGATGGAGCTGATCTTCGAGAAGAACTGGATCTACGCCTGCCACGAGAGCGAAATCCCCAACAAGCATGACTTCATGACCCTGCGCGCCGGCCGCCAGCCGATGATCATCACCCGCGACGGCAACAACCAGTTGCACGCGCTGATCAACGCCTGCCAGCATCGCGGCGCCACCCTCACCCGCGTCGGCAAGGGCAACCAGTCCACCTTCACCTGCCCCTTCCATGCCTGGTGCTACAAGAGCGACGGCCGCCTGGTGAAGGTCAAGGCGCCGGGCGAATACCCGGAAGGCTTCGACAAGGCCACCCGCGGCCTGAAAAAGGCACGCATCGAGAGCTACAAGGGCTTCGTCTTCATCAGCCTGGACGTCCACGCCAGCGATTCCCTGGAAGACTTCCTCGGCGACGCCAAGGTGTTCTTCGACATGATGGTGGCCCAGTCGCCCACCGGTGAGCTGGAAGTGCTGCCGGGCAAGTCCACCTACACCTTCGACGGCAACTGGAAGCTGCAGAACGAGAACGGCCTGGACGGCTATCACGTCAGCACCGTGCACTACAACTACGTGGCCACCGTGCAGCACCGCCAGCAGGTCAACGCCGAGAATGGCGCGGCCAACGGCACCCTGGACTACAGCAAGCTGGGCGCCGGCGATGCCGAGACCGATGATGGCTGGTTCTCCTTCCACAACGGCCACAGCGTGCTGTTCAGCGACATGCCCAACCCCACCGTGCGTCCCGGCTACGCCACCGTGATGCCGCGCCTGGTGGAGGAATTCGGCCAGGGCAAGGCGGAGTGGATGATGCACCGCCTGCGCAACCTGAACATCTACCCCAGCCTGTTCTTCATGGACCAGATCAGCTCCCAGCTGCGCATCGTGCGCCCGCTGGCCTGGAACAAGACCGAGATCATCAGCCAGTGCATCGGCGTGAAGGGCGAGTCCGACGCCGACCGCGAAAGCCGCATCCGCCAGTTCGAGGACTTCTTCAACGTCTCCGGCATGGGTACCCCCGACGACCTGGTGGAATTCCGCGAACAACAGCGCGGTTTCCAGGGCCGCCTGGAGCGCTGGAGCGACATCTCCCGCGGCTATGGCAAGTGGGTCACCGGCACCACGCCGAACAGCCAGACCCTGGGCATCGCCCCGGTGATGACCGGCACCGAATTCACCCATGAAGGCCTGTATGTGAACCAGCACGCCAACTGGCAGCGCTTCCTGCTCCAGGGCCTGGACCAGAAAGCCCTGAAACTGCAGGAGGTGCAGGCATGAACCCGCAGCTGCAATACCAGATCGAACAGTTCCTCTACCGCAAGTCCGCCCTGTGCGACGCCCAGGACTGGGATGCCTACCTGGACCTGTTCGACGAGCAGTGCGAGTACCACCTGCCGCAGTGGGAGTCCGAGCACGAATACACCAAGGACCCTAAACGCGGCATGTCGCTGATCTACTACAGCAACCGCTCGGGCCTGGAAGACCGCGTGTTCCGCATCCGCACCGGCAAGGCCGCCTCGACCATCCCGATGCCGCGCACCCTGCACCAGATCAGCAACGTGCGCGTCAAGGAACGCGAGGACGGCCAGCTGGAGGTGAAAGCCAACTGGCACACCCTCTACTACCGGTTGGGCCAGGCCGAGCAGTTCTTCGGCCATGCCACCTACCACCTCAAGCCCGTGGGCGACAGTTGGAAGATCACCCGCAAGCACATGCTGCTATTGAACGACACCATCAACTCGGTGCTCGATTTCTACCACCTCTGATCCACCGGAAGTACGCGCCATGAACCACAAGGTCGCCTTCAGTTTTGCCGACGGCAAAACCCTGTTCTTCCCCGTGCGGGGCAACGAGATTCTCCTCGACGCCGCCCTGCGCAACGGCATCAACATTCCGCTGGACTGCCGCGAAGGCGTCTGCGGCACCTGCATGGGCCGCTGCGAGTCCGGCCGCTTCGAAATGGACTACGTGGACGAAGAGGCCTTGTCGGCCAAGGACCTGGAGCAGCGCAAGATGCTCACCTGCCAGACCCGCGTGCAGTCCGACGCCTCCTTCTACTTCGACTTCGACTCCTCGCTCTGCGGCGCGGCGAAGACGGTAGAGGAACGCGGCATCGTCACCCATGTCGAGCAGGTCTCGCCCACCACCGCCATCCTCCACCTGGATGCCGGTGTCGACGGCCAGCAGCTGGACTTCCTGCCGGGCCAGTACGCCCGCCTGCTGGTGCCGGGCACCGAGGCGAAGCGCTCCTACTCCTTCGCCAACCGACCGAACCCGGAGAACAAGCTGCAGTTTCTCATCCGCCTGCTGCCGGACGGGGTGATGAGCAACTACATCCGCGAACGCTGCCAGGTGGGCGACGAGATCCGCTTCGAGGCCCCGCTGGGCGCCTTCTACCTGCGCCACGTGGAGAAGCCGCTGCTGCTGGTGGCCGGTGGCACCGGCCTCTCGGCCTTCCTCGGCATGCTCGATGAGATCGCCGAGCGCGGCGGCTGCGGCCAGCCGGTGCACCTGTTCTACGGCGTGCGCCAGGTGGCGGACCTCTGCGAACTGGAACGCATCCAGGGCTACTCCGCGCGCATCCCGGGCTTCAGCTTCACCCCGGTGATCAGTGACGAAGGCCAGGACTGGGACGGCAAGCGCGGCTACGTGCCCGAGCACTTCGACGCCGCCGCCCTGCGCGATGCGCCCTTCGACATGTACCTGTGCGGCCCGCCGCCGATGGTCGAGTCGGTGAAGACCTGGCTCAGCGAAAACGCCATCGACAACGGCCACCTGTATTTCGAGAAATTCACCGAGAGCAACAGCTAAATCCCGGCTCCGATCCCTCCGTAGGATGGCGTGGAGCGAAGCGATACCCATCAATTCGCGACGTCAGGTGTACTCGGGTTCATTGCCCGGAAACCGGCCAGCATGGGTATCGCTCCGCTCCACCCATCCTACGAAGAAGCAAGAGCCAGGTGCCACGCCCATCCCGGCGTGCCCCATAACCACAACAATTCCGCTCCACCCGCTCCAAAACTGCCCAAACAACAACTAAGCAGGCCGAGTCACGACGGCACTGCGCAACCAAGGCGGTAACCATGAAAAAAACCCTGAACCTTGCGATGCTCGGGGCCGTACTGGCCTCTTCCTTTCCCGCCCTGGCACAGGACCCTGTGCGCATCGGCTTCATCACCACCCTGTCGACGCCCGCCGGCTACCTCGGCGAAGACGCCCGCGACGCCTTCCGCCTGGCCATGGACCAGGAAGGCGGCAAGCTCGGCGGCGTGCCGGTGGAACTGGTGGTGGAGGACGACGGCCTGCAGCCCGCCAAGGGCAAGCAGATCATCGACCGCATGAGCCTGGACGGCATCTCCCTCTACACCGGCGTGATGTTCTCCAACGTCCTCGCCGCCGTGGTCAACGGCGCCACCCAGGGCGACCGCTTCTACATCAGCACCAACGCCGCGCCCTCCAACCTCGCCGGCGCCCAGTGCAAGCCCAACTACTTCGCCGCCTCCTACCAGAACGACGTGCCCCACGAGATGGCCGGCGTCGCCGCCAACGACCTGGGCTACAAGAAGATGGTCATCCTCGCGCCCAACTACCAGGCCGGCCGCGATGCCCTGGCGGGCTTCAAGCGCACCTTCAAGGGCGAGGTCACCGAGATCTACACCAAGCTCAACCAGCTGGACTTCTCCGTGGAGCTGGCGCGCATCCGCTCGTTGAACCCGGACGCGGTGTTCCAGTTCCATCCCGGCGGCGGCGGCATCAACTTCGCCAAGCAGTACGGCAGCTCGGGCCTCGCCAAGAGCATCCCGATGGTGGTACCGGTGTTCTCCATGGACGAGCGCATGCTCGCCGCCACCGGCAACGTGGCCGAGGGCGTGAACGTGGTCAGCGGCTGGAACCCGCAGTCCGACAACGCGGCCAACCAGGCCTTCGTCAAGGCCTTCACCGAGAAGTACAACCGCGCGCCGACCATGTACGCCGCCCAGGGCTACGACACTGCACGGCTGATCGGCTCGGCCCTCAAGGCCACCAACGGCAACCTCAAGGATGCCCAGGCCTTCCGCGCCGCCCTGCGCGAGGCGCGCTTCGACTCGGTGCGTGGCGACTTCCGCTTCGGCAGCAACCAGCACGCGGTGATCGACTGGCACCTGCTCAAGGTCCAGGCCGGCGCTGACGGCAAGCTCGCCGAAGTGCCGGTGAAGACCATCGCCAAGGCCCAGGTGGACAGCTACGCGGCCAAGTGCGCGCTCTGATCCCCGCCTGATATCGCCAGCCCGCCGGCAACCCCGGCGGGCCATCACCGCAGGACTTCGCCATGCTGTTGCTCGAACAACTCCTCAACGGCCTGCAGTACAGCGCCTTGCTGTTCCTGCTCGCCTCCGGCCTGACGCTGATCTTCGGCATCATGGGCGTGATCAACCTGGCCCACGGCGCCTTCTACATGGTCGGCGCCTTCTGCGCCGCCTACACCGCCATCGCCACCGGCTCCTTCTGGCTCGGCGGCCTGGCCGCGCTGGCCGGCGCCGCGCTCTACGGCCTGGTGATCGAGACCGCGATCATCCGCCGGCTCTACAACCGCGACCACCTGGACCAGGTGCTGGCCACCCTCGCCGTGGTGTTCTTCACCAACGAACTCATCACCCTGCTGTTCGGCCGCAGCCCGCCGGCCATGCCCACGCCGGACTGGTACAGCGCCTTTGTCGAGGTACTGCCGGGCCTGATGTACCCGGTCAGCCGCCTGCTGTTCATCGGCGCCGGCCTGCTGGTGGCCCTCGGCATGTGGCTGCTGATCAACCACACCCGCCTGGGGATGCTGATCCGCGCCGGCGCCGACGACCACGAGATGGTCGGGGCCCTGGGGGTGAACATCTCGCGCCTGTACACCCTGGTGTTCGTCTTCGGCTGCGTGCTCTGCGGCCTGGCCGGCTTCATGGCCGCCCCGCTGCTCTCGGTGGAGATCGGCATGGGCGAGAAAGTGCTGATCACCACCTTCGTGGTCATCGTCGTCGGCGGTGTCGGCTCGGTGCGCGGTGCCCTCGTCGGCGCCCTGCTGATCGGCATGGTCGACAGCCTCGGCCGCGCCTACATCCCGCCGCTGCTCGATGAACTGCTGCCCGCCGAGGTGAGCGGTGCGCTCTCCGCCGGGCTGATTTCCGCCAGCGCCTACATCGTCATGGCCCTGGTGCTGCTGGTGCGTCCGCGCGGCCTGCTGCCCGCCCGTGCCTGAGGAGAATCCCATGTCCCGTCGAATCATCATCGACCTGGCCTGCCTGGCCACCTTCGCGCTGATGCCCCTGGTTGCGGCGCTGCTCGACGAACCCTTCCTGGTCAGCCTGTTCACCCGCTTGGCCATCTACGGCATGGCCGCCGCCAGCCTCGACCTGCTGATCGGCTACGGCGCCCTGGTCAGCTTCGGCCATGCCGCCTTCTTCGGCCTCGGTGGCTACGTGGTGGGCATCGTCGCCTTCCACACCTCCCAGGGCATGCCGCTGTGGGGCTGGGAGGGCAGCAACAGCGCCCTGCTGGTCTGGCCGCTGGCCCTGCTCTGCTGCGCCCTGCTCGGCCTGGTGATGGGCTACCTGTCGCTGCGCACCACCGGCGTGCAGTTCATCATGATCACCCTGGCCTTCAGCCAGATGCTCTATTTCATCCTCGGCTCGCTGTCCCTCTATGGCGGCGACGACGGCATCCTGCTGAACGAGCGCAACGCCCTGCCCGGCCTCGACCTGAACGACGCCAACCAGTTCTATTACCTCTGCGTCGGCCTGCTGGTGGCCTGGCTGCTGTTCTGCCGGCGCCTGGTGGGCTCGCGCTTCGGCTTCGTCCTGCGCGGCCTCAAGCAGAGCGAGCGGCGCACCGTCAGCCTCGGCTTGAAGCCCCTGCGCTACCGCCTCACCACTTTCGTCATCGCCGGTCTCGGCGCGGGCCTGGCCGGTGTGCTCTGGGCCAACTACGCGCTGTTCGTCAGCCCCGACATGGCGTCCTGGCAGAAGTCCGGCGAGCTGATGGCGATGGTCATCCTCGGCGGCGTCGGCACCCTGCTCGGCCCGGTGCTGGGCGCGGCGGTCTACCTCGGCCTGGAGCAACTGCTGAGCCTGTGGACCGAGCACTGGCTGCTGATCTTCGGCCCGCTGCTCCTGCTGGTGGTGCTGTTCGGCCGCCAGGGCATCCACGGCCTGCTGATGGCCGGCAGCCGACCGCGCAAGCCGGTCATCGAGCCGGCCCCCGTCGCCACCGCCCGCGAGGTGCACCCATGAGCGCGCAACTGTCCATCCGTGGCCTGGAGAAGGCCTTCGGCGCGGTAAAGGCCACCAACGGCGCCAACCTGGAACTGGCCGCCGGCGAGCTGCACGCCATCATCGGCCCCAACGGCGCGGGCAAGTCGACGCTGATCTCGCAGATCGCCGGGGAAATCCGCCCGGACAAGGGGCAGATACTCTTCGCCGGCCAGGACATCACCGCCGTGCCGGCCCACGAACGGCCACGCCTGGGCCTGGCACGTTCCTTTCAGGTCAGCCAGCTGTACCCGGACTTCAGCCTGCTGGAGAACGTCGCCGTGGCCATCGCCGCCCGCGAAGGCAAGACCTTCGGCATGTGGAACCCGCTGTCCCGCGACCGCCGCCTGCTGGACCCGGCCCGCGGCTACCTGGAGCAGGTCGGCCTCGGCCGCCGCGCCGAGGACCTGGTGAACGAGCTGTCCCATGGCGAGCGCCGCCAGCTCGAACTGGCCCTGGCGCTGGCCCAGGAAGCCTCGGTGCTGCTGCTGGACGAGCCCATGGCTGGCATGGGCGCGGAGGAGTCCGCACGCATGACCGAGCTGCTGCAGTCGCTCAAGGGGCGCTACGCCATCCTGCTGGTGGAGCACGACATGGACGCGGTATTCGCCCTGGCCGACCGCATCACCGTGCTGGTCTACGGCCAGACCATCCTCACCGGCACCGTCGAAGAAGTCCGCAACAACGCGCAGGTCCGCGCCGCCTACCTGGGGGAAGAACATGCTTGAAGTCAGTGGATTGCAGGCCGGCTACGGCCTGAGCCAGGTGCTGTTCGACATGCACCTGACCATCGAACAGGGGCAGGTGGTCTCGCTGATCGGCCGCAACGGCATGGGCAAGACCACCACCGTGAAATCCATCATGGGCCTGCTCAAACCCAGCGCCGGGAGCATCCGTATCCATGGCCGGGAGATGCGTGGCGCCACGCCCTGCCGCATCGCCCAGGCCGGCCTCGGCCTGGTGCCCGAGGGTCGCCGCGCCTTCGGCAGCCTGAGCGTGAAGGAAAACCTGCTGGCCACCGCTACCAAGGGCGGCAAGTGGGACCTGGCGCGCATCTACAAGCTCTTCCCTCGCCTGGAAGAGCGCCAGGAACAGCTGTCGAAGACCCTCTCCGGCGGCGAGCAGCAGATGCTGGTGGTGGGCCGCGCGCTGATGACCAATCCGCAGCTGCTGATCCTCGACGAGGCCACCGAGGGCCTCGCCCCGGTGATCCGCGAAACCATCTGGAGCTGCCTGGCCACCCTCAAGGCCGAGGGCGAGACCATCCTGGTGATCGACAAGAACCTCAAGGAGATGGCGCGGGTGGTCGATCGCCACCACATCATCGAGAAGGGCCGACAGGTCTGGCAGGGCACGCCGGACGAACTGGCCGCGACACCGGAGTTGTCGCACCGCTATTTGGGCGTCTGAGCAGCGCCCATTTGACCGGCCCCTGATCTGCCAGGGGCCGCACGCCCCGACGCAATGCACCTCCCGTCTGCCTCAACAGAGGCCGGCGGCGGACGGTTGCGCCCAGAAAACACAAGAAGAAGAGCCTTGCGATGAACTACAAGACCCGTGCGTTTCCCCTCCTTTTGAGCACCCTTCCCCTTTCCGCCCTGGCCGCCGAATCCGGCTTCATCGCGGATTCCACCGCCACCCTGCAACTGCGCAACTACTACTTCAGCCGCGACTTCTCCGACATCGTCGGCCCGAACAAGCAGTCCAAGGCCGAGGAATGGGCCCAGGGCTTCATCCTCAACTTCAAGTCCGGCTACACCCAGGGCCCGGTGGGCTTCGGCATCGATGCCATCGGCACCCTCGGCATCAAGCTGGACAGCAGCCCCGACAGGGTCAACACCGGCCTGCTGCCGGTGCAGGAAGATGGCGAGGCCGCCGACGACTACAGCCGCCTCGGGGTAGCCGGGAAGATGCGCCTGTCGAAGACCGAGTTGAAAGTCGGCGAGCTGCAACCCAACCTGCCGGTGCTGATGTTCAGCGATATCCGCCTGCTGCCACCCAGCTACCAGGGCGCCAGCGTCGTCTCCAACGAAATCGCCGGGCTGACCCTGCAGGGCGGCCACCTGACCGGCACCAGCCTGCGCAACGAGGCCGGCGACGACAAGATCCAGGCCCAGATCGGCTTCCAGCCGCAGCGCCAGGCTTCCAGCGATGCGTTCAACTACGCCGGTGCCGATTACGCCTTCAACGCCAACCGCACCACGGTGGGCGCCTGGTACGCGCAACTGGAAGACATCTACGACCAGCGCCTGATCAGCCTGAAGCACGCCCAACCTGTGGGTGACTGGGTACTGGGCGCCAATATGGGTTTCTATGACTCATCCGAAGACGGCAAGCAACTGATCGGCGAGGTCGACAACCAGGCCTTCTATTCCCTGTTCTCGGCCAAGCGTGGCGGCCACACCTTCTTCGTCGGCTACCAGGCCATGTACGGCGACCAGGGCTTCCCCAAGGTGTTTGCCAACATCACGCCGCTGGGCAACGAGGTGCCGACCTACGAGTTCGCCTCGGCTGACGAACGCTCCTGGCAGGTGCGCCATGACTACGACTTCGCCGCCCTCGGCATCCCCGGCCTGACCACCACCCTGCGCTATATCACCGGCGACAACGTCGACACCGGCAAGGGTTTCGAAGGCGAGGATTGGGAGCGCGACCTGGACATCGGCTACGTGATCCAGAGCGGTTCGCTCAAGGGCCTTGGCGTGCGCGTGCGCAATGTCACCGCGCGCTCCAACTACCGCACCGATATCGACGAGAACCGGCTGATCCTCAACTACACATTGGCACTGTTCTGACTCAACCAGACCTGCGGCGCTCGCATCGAGCGCCTTGGCTGGTCAGCGGCACTGTCTGCTCCACCTGTAGGGGCGAATTCATTCGCCAAGGGCAGCGCAGCTGCCCCAAACAGACCACCTCTGGCAGGCCTTCGGCCTGCTTGGCGAATGAATTCGCCCCTACAGATTCGCACCGCCGCTGACCCTATTTGGCGTTCAACCCCATCAACTCCACCACCGCCCCATAAAGCGGCGCCCCCGGCTGACCCAGTTCCAGCACCACATCGAAATGGTTCTTGCCGGGCGCTTCGACGAAGCTGCCGGGCAGCCCCCGCGCCGTCCAGGCATCAAGGAACTCGTGGCTCTGGCGAGCGAACTCCGCCGTCTCCAGCGCGCCGTAGCTGATCACCAGTTCGGCCCCCCGCGTCGGCAGGTGGAAGGTCGGGCTGTTGCGCCGCGCCGCCGCGTCGTCCATGCCCATCCAGCCGTTGATATGGGTATCCAGTAGCGGGCGCAGGTCGAACAGCCCGCTGATGGGCAGGGCGCCGCGCAACACGCTGTCCGGGACGCCATAGCGTTCATGCCAGCCGCCGGCCAGCAGCATCCCGGTCAGGTGGCCGCCCGCCGAGCTGCCGCTCGCATACAGCCGCTGCGGGTCACCACCGAACTCGGCGATGTGCTGGTGTAACCACGCCAAGGCGCGGCGGGTCTGGTCGACGATATGGTCGAGGGTCACGGCCGGCGCCAGGTCGTAATCCAGCACCACGACGCAGGCGCCAGCAGCGGTGAGCGCGGGCGCCATGAAGGCCGAGTCGGCCTTCGACAGCGCCCGCCAGTAGCCGCCATGGATGAACAGCAGCACCGGCGCATCCGGCCGCCCGGCGGGGAAGATATCCAGCCGCTCGCCGGCGCCAGCCCCGTAGGGCACGTCCTTGAAACAGCGCAGGCTGGCGTGGGCCGCATCGCTCAGCGCGCGGTACTGGCGGGGGTACTGGTCGAAGTCCTCGACACTGGCGCGGGCGTTGTATTGCACGTCGAAGTAGGCGGCCAGTTCGGCCGGATCGCTGGGTCTGCTCATGGACACCTCCGGTGGGTTGTCCGTGGATTAGGCGGCAACCGGTGGTGTGGGGAAATCCAGATAGTCGGGGATGGTTATCCGGGGAGTTGGTGTGTTTGGTGTAGGAGCGAATTCATTCGCGATAGACCGAGCGCGGGGTCGAACACCCTCACCCCAACCCTCTCCCAGAGGGAGAGGGAGCTGTCCGTGCAGGATGGATAGTGCGTGCCAAGCGCGAGTCACCCCTCTCCCGTTGGGAGAGGGGCCGGGGGTGAGGGAGGTCAAGCCCCAACACCCAAGCGCTTCCCAAAATAAAAAAGCCGGCCAATCGGCCGGCTCAAATGGCGGGGGAACCAGCCTCCCCCGCCAATTCGGTGACTCAGGCTTCAGCGCGTACGCGGTCGCGGATGGCTTCCTGCTCGTGCGTCAGGGCCTTCTGCAGCTGGAAGCCGAATTCGATCTCGGCGACACGACCTTCCAGGCCACGGATGTTCTCGCTGAAGCGCACTTCACCCACCAGACCGTCACGGGTGGCGTAGGCGAAGTCGTCCCACAGGTACTGATCGCCCGACAGGTTGATCTGGGTGGTCAGGTGACGGTAGCCCGGCGCGGAGATGAAGAAGTGGATGTGCGCCGGACGGTTGCCGTGGCGGCCGAGCAGGTTCAGCACTTCCTGGGTAGTGCCATCCGGCGGGCAGCCGTAGCCGGACGGCACGATGCTGCGGGCACGGTAGCGGCCTTCGGCGTCGGTGACGATGCGGCGGCGCAGGTTGTAGTCCGACTGGGTGGTGTCGAAGTAGGAATAGGTGCCCTTGGTATTGGCATGCCACAGGTCGACAACGGCGCCGGCGATGGGCTGGCCCTCGGCATCCACCACACGACCCTCGAGGAACATCGGGGTGCCCGGGTCGGTGCCGTCGTCCATGCGGGTCTCGCCTTCGGAGAGCGGCGCGCCGGCCACGTACAGCGGGCCTTCGATGGTGCGCGGGGTGCCGCCGGACAGGCCGGCCGCCTCGTCCTGGGCATCCAGCAGCAGGTCGAGGTAGTGCTCCAGGCCCAGGCCCGCCACCAGCAGGCCGGCTTCGCCACGGGCACCCATGCGGTTGAGGTAGTCCACCGCCTTCCAGAATTCCTCGGTGGTGACTTCCAGGTCCTCGATGATCTTGATGGTGTCGAGCAGGATGCGGTTGACCAGCTTCTTCATGCGCTGGCTGCCCTGGTCGTTGTTGAAGCCGCTGGCTTCCTGGAAGAACTTCTGAACGCTTTCAGTGCTGGACAGTTTGATAGTCATGGCTATTTCCTCATCTTGTTGTTATCGGCGACGTGACGATCAGCGATCGTCTTCGTGAATCGACGACGGGTGGCGGCAGAGACCGTCCACCTCGATCTCCATGTAGGGGAAGAGCGGCAGCTGCATCAGGGTATCGTGCAGTTCCTCGACGCTGGCAAGGTCGAAGACGCTGTAGTTGGCGTAGTGGCCGGCGATGCGCCACAGGTGGCGCCACTTGCCCTCGCGCTGCAGGCGCTGGGCCAGTTCCTTCTCGTCGGCCTTGAGCTTGGCGGCCTTGGCCGGGTCCATGTCGACCGGAAGCTTCACGGTCATCTTCACGTGGAACAGCATGGGTTGATACTCCTCCTTACTTGCGGCGGAAGAACGCCAGGCGCTCTTCGTCCAGAGCCAGGCCGAGGCCCGGAGTACGCGGCACGTGAAGCTGGAAATCACGGTACACCGGTGCTTCGCTGACGATTTCCTCGGTCAGCAGCAGCGGGCCGAACAGCTCGGTATGCCAGGTCAGTTGCTTCAGGGTGACGAAGGCGTGGGCCGACGCCAGGGTGCCGATGGAGCCTTCCAGCATGGTGCCGCCGTACAGGGCGATACCGGCCGCTTCGGCGATCTGCGCGGTGCGCAGCACGGCACGCGGGCCGCCGTTCTTGGCGATCTTCAGGGCGAAGATGCTGGCGGCGCCGTCGGCGGCCAGGCTGAAGGCGTCCTCGACGCTTTCGATGGATTCGTCGGCCATGATCGGCGCCGGGCTGCGCTGGTTCAGGCGTACCTGGCCGGAACGGTTGATGCGCGAGATGGGCTGTTCGATCAGGTCGATGCCGTTGTCGCCGAGGATGCGGCAGGCGCGCAGGGCGACGGATTCGTCCCAGGCCTGGTTGACGTCGACGCGCACGCTGGCGCGGTCGCCCAGAGCCTTCTTGATGGCGATGACGTGGGCCAGGTCCTTGTTCACCTCGCCGGCGCCGATCTTCAGCTTGAAGATGCGGTGGCGGCGGATTTCCAGCATGTGCTCGGCTTCGGCGATGTCCTTGGCGGTGTCACCACTGGCCAGGGTCCAGGCCACTTCCAGGCCGTCACGCACGCGGCCGCCGAGCAGCTCGCTCACCGGCAGGCCCAGGCGCTTGCCCTGGGCGTCGAGCAGTGCGCTTTCCAGGCCGGACTTGGCGAAGGTATTGCCCTTGGCGGCCTTGTCCAGACGCAGCATGGCGGCGTTGATATTGCAGGCGTCCTGGCCGATCAGCAGCGGAGCGAGATGGCTGTCGATGTTCTGCTTGATGCTCTCCGGGCTCTCGTTGCCGTAGGACAGGCCACCGATGGTGGTGGATTCGCCCAGGCCTTCGATGCCATCGGAGCTGCGCAGGCGGATCACCACCAGGGTCTGGTTCTGCATGGTGTGCATGGCCAGCTTGTGGGGGCGGATGGTCGGCAGGTCGACGATGATCGTCTCGACGCTTTCGATCAGGACTTGGCTCACTTCAATACCCATCAGGTTTCGTTTCATCTGGTCCCGATAGTGGCCGCGACAAACGCCGGGGTCCAATATAGAGTTTGTCTAGCTCGATACCTTCAAGGTATCGAGAAACCCACAACATCACCGCCCCGGAGCCACCATGGAGCTTCGCCACCTGCGCTACTTCCAGGCGCTCGCCGAAACCCTCAATTTCACCCGCGCCGCAGAACGCCTGCACATCGCTCAACCGCCCTTGAGCCGGCAGATCCAGCAGCTCGAGGACGAACTCGGCGTGGCCCTGCTGGACCGCGGCCGGCCCCTGCGCCTGACCGAAGCCGGGCGCTTCTTCCACGAACATTCCAGCACGCTCCTCGAACAGCTCACCAAGGTCTGTGACAATACCCGCCGCATTGGGTCGGGCGAAAAAGCCTGGCTCGGCATCGGCTTCGCCCCCTCCACCCTCTACGGCGTGCTGCCCGACCTGATCCGCCGCCTGCGCAGCGATGCCGGCCTGGAGCTTGGCCTGTCGGAAATGACCACCCTGCAACAGGTGGACTCCCTCAAGGCCGGGCGCATCGACGTCGGGTTCGGCCGCATCCATATCAACGATCCGGCCATCCAGCAGCAGGTGCTGACCCTCGACCCGCTGGTGGCCGCCCTCCCCGCCGGGCATCCGCTGCTGCCAGGCCCGGTGAGCCTGACCGATCTTGCCCAGGAGCCCTTCGTGCTCTACCCGGGCAACCCAAGGCCGAGCTACGCCGACCATGTGCTGTCACTGTTCGCCGCCTATGGCCTGCAGATCGAGGTGGCGCAGTGGACCAACGAACTGCAGACCGCCATCGGCCTGGTGGCCGCCGGCATCGGCATCACCCTGGTGCCGGCCTCGGTGCAGGTGCTGCACCGCATCGACATCGGCTACGCCACTCTTGAGGAAGCCCAGGCCACCTCGCCCATCATCATCAGCCGCCGCGTGGGCGACGCCTCGCCCGCACTGACCCATTGCCTGGCGCTGATCGAGGAGCTCTCCGAAGGGCGGATTGGCTGAACAGCGGACACCTTGTAGGAGCGAATTCATTCGCGATGCAGGCCGTAGGATGGGTAGAGCTTGCGAAACCCATCAACCATGGTCCGCATGGGTTTCGTACCTCAACCCATCCTACGAAGAGCGGCCGCACCGCTCATGCAATAAAAAAAGCCCGCAAAGGAGTGGAACGGGCTGAGGTAAAGCGTGAAAAAAGTCGCTACTGCAGCGGCGAGAATTTCGCCGGCAGGTAGACGGTGGAATGCATTTCGCGCAGCTGTGGCCCGGAGTTCTCCGGCGGCCAGACACCGTCCTCCACCGCACGCGTGCGGACATCGAGGCGCTGCTCCAGGGTCGCGTAGGGCCAGATGTGCAGGTAGCGCGGCGTTCGTCCGTCGGTGGCGTAGAAGGCCGCGTAGACCTGTGAATAACTCGCAGCGGTGCGCGGGCCGACGGCCTTCTTCCAGCCTTCCAGGGTGGGCGTCAGGCCGGACGGCACCAGGTTGTATTCGCGCAGCTCGTAGAACGGCCCATGGGCGCCGGGCGCCAGGGGTTCGAGGAAGGGGAAGAGGCTGTAGTTCTCCACCTTCATGTCGAGCATGAATGCTTCGATGCCGAAGGCATCCCTCGCCAGCAGGTAGCGCTCGCGCTCGGCCTGGCGCGCCGTCTCGTCGGTGAAGCCACGCAGCACGGCGACCTGGTTCAGCGGGCCGATCTCCGAGGACCAGCAGCCGACCAGGGTGCATCCCGGCATCGCCTCGGCCAATGTCGATTCCAGGCGTGCCAGGGCGGCGGCCGGGGTGCGCACCCGCAGGGTGAAGGTAATGAGTTCGTAGAGTCGCATCGCTGTCTCTTTGCGTTGGCCGGCCATGGGGCCGGGCATTGCCAGCCGGCCCCACGGGCTCAGAACTTGAAGGTGTAGGTGGTGATCAGGCGGTTCTCCTGATAATCCGGGCCCGAGGCAGTGCCAGTGCCGAAACGGGTCTTGACGTCGATGTTGCGCCATTCGACGCCGACGCCCTTGAGCGGGCCGCTCTGCACCACGTAGCTAAGGAAGAAGTTGCGTTCGCTCTCCACGTTCTGGTCCAGGGCGTTGTTGCCTCGGTCGATACCGGTGCCGCGCAGGTAACGGGTCATCAGCTTGAGGCCCGGCACACCATAGGCGGCGAAGTCGAGGTCATAGCGCAGCTGCCAGGAACTCTCGTTGGGCTTGATGAAGCCGACGGTGGACCAGTTCACCAGGTAGGGCTGCGGTGCGAAGCCGTTCAGGGTCGGGAAGGTGCTCTCGCCGAGCATGCGCTGGTAGCCGACGCCGATGGCGTGTGCGCCCTTGCGCACGGTGGTCATGGCGCCGTAGGAGTGGTTGTCGATATCGCCGTAGAGCGCCCGGCCGTCTTCGCTGTTGTCGAAGTAACGCAGGTCGGTCTTCAGGCCATAGCCATTGCCCAGATCGGCGTTGTGGGTAAGGCCGGCGTAATGCTGCTGGTAGATGTCCTCCAACTGGCCGTAGAAATAGCTGGCGGTCAGCGCAGGGCTGAACGCATAGGTGGCGCCACCAAAGTTCAGGCCATCGCTGCGACGTTTGATGTCCGGTCCGTTGAACAGGTACATCTTCTCGCGGCCGGACGATTCTCGGCTGCTGATCTCGGTGAAGCGTCCGGCGGTGAGGGTGAGCTTGTCCACCTCGCGAGATTCCAGCAGGAAGCCGTGGAAGGTGGTGATCAGCTGTCGGGTGTCGTCGAAGAAGGCTACGGGCAGCATCGGGCGGTGCTCGCCCACTTTCAGTTCGGTCTTCGAGTAACGCACCTTTCCGGTCAGCGCGGCGCGACCATATTCGTGGGCCTGCTCCCCCTTGCTGTCATCGTACGGAATGATGGTGTCCGGGCCGCGGCCACCGCCGCCATCGAGGCGGAAAGCATATTGCCCGGAAACATCCAGACCGAACTGCACAGTGCCTTCGGTATATCCGGAGATGGCACGGAAGTCGAAACCCTGGGTCCAACTTCCGAGACGCGATTTCGGCGCACCTTCCTGTTTGAAGTCACGATCGATATAGAAGTTACGCAGGCCAAGGCTGATTTGCCGATCCTTCACGAAGTCCGCCTGGGCGGACATCGGCATGAGCATCCCCACCAGGCCTGCGGCAGCTACGCCGCTGGCCAGCCAGCTTTTCTGAAACATGGAAGTAATCCTTTCTTACATGTGCATGCAAGGCACATCGAGTGGGAGCAGATTAATTAGCAAGAAGTGCAACTTCGGCAGTTAATCCACGCTGTTGTTTTTATAACCACTTACTGCAAAAAAGTTGTAGCAAGGCCCGCCACCCGAACATGTACGGGCACCCTCGATTTCTAGTTATGGGTACAGCTTGATAGCCGGACGAATGACAACTTCATCCGATATTCCGGAGCAGCTCCGAAATTCTTTTTTTGGTGGGCTGAAGCCCACCCTACTGGGAAGACTGTGCCGTAGGGTGGGCTTCAGCCCACCAACCCGGGTCAGCAAGCTGAACGCGAGGCGTCCCCCAGGCGGTGGTAGGCGCGGTTGAAATACACCAGGCCTTCCTGGCTCTTGCCGTGGCAGATGCCCAGCACTTCGCAATAGAAGATGGTGTGGGAGCCCACTTCGTGGGCCTGGGCGATGCGGCAGTCGAAGCTCACCAGGGCGTTTTCCAGCAGCGGCGACCCGCTTTCCAGAATGCTCCAGTTGGCTTGCGCGAAGCGCTGCTCGGAGTCCAGTTCGCGGTTGGCGAACACGGCGGAAATGTCCTTCAGCTCGGCGGTCAGGACGTTCACACCGAGCACGCCGTTCTGCTTGAAATGACCGTTGGCGAAGGACGAGCGGTTCATGCAGACCAGCAGCGTCGGCGGCTGGTCGGTGACGCTGCACACCGCCGATGCGGTGAAACCGAAGCGCCCGGCGGCGCCATCGGTGGTGATGACGGAAACGGCGCCGCCCAGCAGCGCCATGGCATTACGAAATCCGGTTGTATCGACCATGGTCATGCCCCTCAGCGGTCAGATGTCCAGCACCAGTTTTTTCGACTTGGCCCGCGAGCAGCAGACCAGGATCTGGTCGTTGGCGGCCTTTTCTTCATCGGTCAGGTAGACGTCGCGATGGTCCGGTTCGCCTTCCAGCACGTCGCACAGGCAGGTGCCGCAGACACCCTGTTCGCAGGAGATCTCTATCTTGATGCCGACACCGGCCAGGGCGTCGACGATGCTTTGGCCCTCGGCCACTTGCACGGTCTTGCCGCTGCGCTCAGCCACCACTTCGAAGCTGTTGCCGCTGGCATCCACTGCCACCTGGAAGTACTCGCGGTGGATGTGGTCCTCGGCGTAGCCGGCCTTGCGGGCCTCGCTGATCACCCAGTCCATGAACCCGGCCGGGCCGCAGACGTAGACGTGCACGCCTTCGGCCGGCTGGCCGAGCACTGCGGGCAGGTCGAGTTTCTGCGCGGCATCTTCGTCATCGAAGTGGGTGTGCACGCAGCCGGCGAAACTGGCCTCGGCCAGCTCATCCAGGAAGGCGGTTCGACTGCGCGAACGGCCGCAATAGTGCAGCTCGAAGGCGCTGTCCCTGGCGGTCAGCTCGTGAGCCATGGCGATCATCGGGGTGATGCCGATGCCGCCGCCGACGAGGATCGAGCGGCTGGCGCCCGCCGCCAGGGGGAACAGGTTGCGCGGGGCGCTGACGGCGACGCTGGTGCCTTCAGTCAGCAGTTCGTGGACGGCCACGGAACCGCCACGGGATTCCGGATCGCGCAGCACACCCAGACGGTAGACGGCGGCGTTGGCCGGGTCACCGCAGAGCGAGTACTGGCGCACCAGGCCGGGCTTGACGTGGATATCCACATGGGCGCCGGCTGCGAACGCCGGAAGGGCTTTGCCCGAGGGATCGGCGAGATCGAGGATCACCACGCCCTCGCCCTGCTCCTGCCGCTTGCGGACCACCAGATTCAACACTTGCTCACTCATACCGCCCTTCCCGCACCTTTCAAGGTGCTGCTTGTTTTCGTTCGTTGTTACTGGCCGCGCGGCACGTACGCGCGGCGTTCTTTCTTCAGCGCATGAAGAGGCCGCCGTTCACATCCCAGGTCGCCCCGGTTGTGAAATAGGCTTCCGGACGCGCCAGCTGCACCACCAGGTCGCCAAGGAAATCGGCATCGCCCAGGCGCTTGACCGGGATGTTGGCGAGCAGCCCTTCCATGCGCTCCGGCGGTACTGCCGCGCGCACTGCCGGGGACTCGATGGGCCCCGGGGCGATGGCGTTGACGGTCACACCATTGGCCGCCAGCTCCTTGGCGAAGACCTTGGTCAGGGTGACGATGGCGCCCTTGGACGCGGCGTAGTGCGCGCCGGTGGCAGTGCCGCCGTTCTGCCCAGCCAGGGAGGCCATGTTGACGATCCGTCCGTAGCCGGCCGCCGCCATGTGGGTGCCAAACACCTGGCAGCCGACGAAGACGCTGCGGGTGTTGAGGCTCAGGACGCGGTCGAACTCTTCCGGACTGATCTGCATCACAGGCGTGGTCATGGTCATGGCGGCGTTGTTCACCGCCACGTGCAGGGCGCCGAAGCGCTCCACCACTGCTGCCAGTGCCGCCTCGAAGTCGGCCTTGCTGGCGACATCGAGCTTCAGCGCCAGGCTGCGCTGGCCACTCGGGTCGAGCCTGTCGGCGGCGGCCTGGGCACGCTCCAGCGACAGGTCGGTGATTGCCACCGTGTAACCGGCGGCGAACAGACGGCTGGCGATGGCGAGACCCAGGCCTTGCGCAGCGCCGGTGACCAGTGCGACTTGGGTCATGGCGCGCTCCCGAGGGTCGGTCCATGGGCTCGCGAGCTAGAGCGAGACAAGGAAGAAATGGCTGAGAGAGCGGAGTTTACGTGCAGTAAATGAGCATCTCGAAGCCATTGATGACGCAGTATCGCCGACGCGCAGCAGCTCATGGATTGGCCCTCAGAGGATGTAGCCGATACCTGCCAGGGTATCGGTCGAGTTGATCAGCTGAATCAGCTTGCGCTGGATCTTGAAGCACTCGCCTTCGCGCTTGAGCTGGAAGGTAATGTCGGCGGTGTAGTGCTTGAGCACATCCTTGCGGAACTCGCGCAGGTTCTGCGCGCAGCGCACGGTCACCACGCTGTCTTCCTCGCCCAGCACGCGGAAGCGCGACAGGGCACGCACGGTGCGGGCACGCGGGCTGGTGGAGATGGACTCGCCGCCGATCAGGCGCTGCACGCGCAGCTGGCGCATGTGGTGGTCGTCGTAGGCGTAGTTGAGGGTGTTCTCGAAGTCGGTCTCGGTGGGATCGATGGGAATGATGTAGGTGCCCTTCTCGGTCCACAGGTTCAGCCAGGCGTCGAATTCGCCATGGTCCAGCATGTCCGCTTCCTGCCAGATGAAGGCGCTGACGTGATTGAGCAATTCAAGGTTCATGGTGGCTCTCTTCAATTTGTGCGTTGCGAGGTGACGCCATCCCTTGCCCCTCTCCCGCTGGCGGGAGAGGGGCGGACAGGGGTCACACCGACATCATCTTTTTCCACTGCTGATAGGCCGCGCGCATGCCGGTCTCGGCGCTCACGTCGCTGATCAGCCCGTCCTCGCTCTCTTTCTCGCCGGGCAGGCCGCGGTTGAGCATGATCCAGAGGTCGGTGCCGGCCTGGGCGCCCTTCTGTACGCGCTCCCAGGCCTCGGAGTCGTCCGGGGTGCCGAAGCCCATGGGGCCCTGGAAGTGCTCGTGCAGGCGCAGGCGGTAGCGGTTGGCCACGGCCGGGCCGCCGTCCATGGTGATCACCGCGTGGTGGATCTCGGTCTCGTTCACCGAGATCGGCTGCAGCACGCGGAAGAAGGCCATGGAGCAGGCCACGTTGGGGAACAGGTTGAGGTTGAAACCGGAGCCACCGACGGCGCGGACGATGCGGCGCACCTGCTGCTCTTCGATGCCTTCGGCGCGCAGTTCCTCGGCCAGGGCTTCGAAGCGCTCGGGGATCGGTTTGTCGAGGTCGGCTTCCAGATCCACCAGCTCGGGAATCATCACCATCACGCTGTGGCCGTTGCCGAGGTCTTCCACGTAGCCCGGACCCTTCACGAAGTCGAAGAGCTCCAGGGTCTGCTCGTCCACCGAGGACAGGAACGACTTGTGCACCAGCGGGAAGTGGTAGGCGTCGGTGGTGTTTTCCAGCTGGATCTTCCAGTTGCCGGGGAAGCGGAAGCGGTGCTCGCCGGAAACCTTCACGCCGTAGCCGGCGCCCTGCTTCATGAACAGGTCGATCCACTTCTTCGCCGGGCCGAGGAAGTCCACCAGCGGCTCGATGTCGTCCTTGAAGGTGGCGAAAATCATGCCGTTGTATTGCTCGACCCGCAGGCTCACCAGCGGCAGCTCGCCCTTGTCCAGGCAGTCGGCGTAGCTTTCCGGGTGCGGCACACCGCGCAGGCTGCCGTCGAGGGCGTAGCTCCAGCCGTGGTAGGGGCAGACGAAGCTGTTGGCCTTGCCCTTCTTGTGCTCGCAGACGGTGGCGCCACGGTGGCGGCAACGGTTGAGCAGCACGTGCACGTCCTTCTTGCGGTCGCGCACCACGATCACCGGCTGCTTGCCGATGTAGGTGCTCTTGTAGCTGCCGCCCTCCGGAATTTCGCTGGCGTGGGCGACCCAGATCCAGGTGCTGTAGAAGACCTTCTCCAGCTCTTCGTCGAAGAGGCGGGCGTCGGTGTAGAGGGAGGTGTGCACGCGGTCGTGCAGCACCAGGTCGGCCGGCGAGCTGGCCAGGTTCACGGTTTCGATCAGGTTGGTCACGATCACTCCTCGTCGGCGCAAGGCGCCGACTCACAAAAAATTTCGCCCGCTCTGCCCGGAATTCGAAGTCCCGGCTAGCGCGGCCTCCGTAGGGTGGGCTTCAGCCCACCGCCAGGCCTCTTTGGTGGGCTAAAGCGGAACGCCGCCCGGCCCACCCAACGTTTGTTACTCGCCGTTCTTGCCCGGCACCGGCAGGTGCGCGTCGTTGTTCCACGCCTCCACCGGCCGGCTGAACAGGTTCTCGGTCTGGAAATGCGCCATGCGCCAGGCGCCCTCTTCCTCACGGAACTTCACCGTCAGGCGTGCCGCATTGAGGTGCGAGGCGCCGCTGGCGAAGGTGGAGGTCTGCAACATCACCCAGCTGCCCTCTGCGCTCTCGCCGTTCACACGAATCAGCTCCGAGCAGAGGAAATGCACGTTCAGAGCGAAGTGCGCCGGCTCCACCCTGTAGGTGTCGAACATGGCGGCAATGGCTTCGCGTCCCTGGTAGCCGCCGAAGCTCTTGGCGTACTTGGCGCCCTTGCCTTCCCAGACGGCGTCGACGGTGAACAGGCCGGCCAGCTCATCCAGGGGCGTGCGGGCATCCAGGGCGTCGCACAGTTCCATGTAGCGGTTCATGCAGGCGCGCACGGCATGTTCGTTTTCCAGCTGGCGCAGACGTGCTTCGAGGGCTTGGCTCATGGCGGTCACGCGCGCTGGATGATCAGTTCGCGGCCGGTGCGGGCCTCGACCTTGGCGTAGCGCCAGAGCTTGTACATGCCGTCGCCCACCGGGGTGGTGCGGAACAGGTTGCAGGCGGCGTGGACGGTTTCGATGTCCGGCACGTCGGCCAGCAGGTAGGTGGTCCAGGGGTAGCCGGTGCTTGGTCCGACCATGCTCTGGTCGTCGTCCATGTTGCCGAACACCTTCACACCGGGCAGGTCGTGGATGCCGTTCCACATCTCGCTGAAGGCGGCCCAGACCTGGAGCTGCTCTTCGCGCGGGGCATCGAAGAAGTTCTGGTTGATCCCCATGCAGAAGAGGACGCGCAGGGCTTTTTTCTCGCTCATCGAAATCACCGATCAGTCAGTTGGAATTCACAGGTAGCCGGGCAGCGGCTTGTTGCCGAAGAAGATCGCGCCGGCGTTCTGGTAGGTCATGTCGCCCATGAAGGCGTGCTGGGTGATCACCAGGGTGTCGTTGACGAAGCGCGACAGCGGGTTTTCGCGGTACACACCGGACATGCCCGAGAGCATCTGCGCGCTGCGCGCCACTTCGGCGGACACGCGGGTGGCGTGGGTGGAGGACAGGCGCAGCAGGTTGGTCTGCTCCACGCTTACCGGATCACCGGCCAGCACGCTGGCCCAGGCGTTTTCCATGGCCTCGTAGAACCAGGCGCGGGCGGCGCGCAGTTCGGCCTCGGCCTTGGCCATCTGCATCTGCGCCAGTGGGCGGTCGGCCAGGGCCGGAGCGCCGGTAACGGAGAAGCGGCCGGTGGCCATGCCGGAGAGGTAGTCCAGCGCGGCGCGGGCAACGCCCAGGCCCACGACAGAGAGCACCTGGGTGGCGAAGGACAACGAGGGGTAGCGGAACATCGGCTCGTCGAGGTTGGCCGGACCACCGCGCACGAAGGTCCACTCTTCGGGCACCACCACGCCTTCGATCACCACGTCATGGCTGCCGGTGCCGATCAGGCCGACCACGTCCCAGGTCTCCTCGATCTTCACCTTCTCGCGGGGCATCACCGCCAGGCGTGGCAGGCCGACTGTGTCACCGTTCTTCGGGCTGATGCCGACGCCGATCAGGGTGGCGCCCATGCAGCCGCTGGAGAATTTCCAGCGTCCGTTCACTTCCAGTCCGCCCTCGACGAAGGCCGCCGGCTGCGGCGGGAAGATGCCGCCGGCGAAGACCACGTCCGGACCGTTGGCGTAGACCTTCTCCAGGGTTTCCAGGGGCAGCGCCGCCAGGTACACCGGGTTCATGCCGAAGCTGGCCACCCAGCCGGCGGAACCGTCAGCGGCGGAGATGTCCTCCACCATCTGGCAGAACTCCATGGGCGAGCACTGGTCACCGCCGAAGCGGGTAGGCACCAGGGCACGGTAGACGCCGAGCTCCTTGAACCGCTCGATCACGTCCTGGGAAATGAATTTCTGCCGGTCGAATTCCTCGCGCCGGGCACGCTCGCGGATATCGGCGAGCAGCGTCTGGAATCCTTCACTCGCGGTAATCGGGGAGGGGCGCTGGTAATCCAGCTCGCTTAGCGAAGACATGGGGCTCTCCAGGTGGGCTTTGTGGTTATTGTTCGAGGCGACGCACAAGCTCGCGGGCGACTGCCAGCAGCAGTTCATCCGCGCCCCTGGCGGCAACGAGTTGCAGACCCACCGGCAGCTTCGAGGCGCCCTCGAAGGGGATGCTCAGTGCCGGATGGCCAGTGAGGTTGAAGGGCCGCACAAAGGCGGTCATGCCGATGGCCGCGCGGGTGTCGGCGGCGTCCGCCACCAGGGCCGGGTAATCCGGCATGGTCGGCAGGGCGAGGATCGGGCAGCGCGCCAGGGCGGCATCCACTTCGGCGGTGAAGGCGGCGCGGACGACCTCGGCATCAGCCAGGGCGGCGTCGGTGGTGGCGCTGGCGGCCAGCAGTCGGGAGGCGACATCGGCGCCCACCAGACCGCTTTCCACCAGGTGTCCACAGGCATTCCAGGTTTCCCGGTTGATGATGGCGAGGCCGGCGTCATAGGCGGCCGGCATGCCCGGCAGCGGCGCACTGCGCAGTTCGAAATCGGAGGCTTCCAGCACGGCGTCCAGGGCGGCCTGCACTTCTCGATTGGCTTCCACCGGCACGACGCCGATGCGAATGCCACTGACACCGGGCAGCACACCGAAGGAAGGATCGATGGTGCCCATGGCTTCGATGAGCATGTGGATGCTGGCAGCGAAGGGGCCGACGCAGTCCAGGGAGGTCTCGGCCGGCATCACGCCAGCGCGGCTGACGCGACCGAACGTGGGCTTGAGGCCGAACACACCGCAGCAGGCGGCGGGGATTCGCACCGAACCACCGGTATCGGTGCCCAGGGCAAAATCACAGAGGTCAGCGGCGACGGCCGCGGCCGAGCCACTCGAGGAGCCGCCGGGAATACGGCCGGGGTAGCGCGGGTTGTCGGCGGTGCCGATCCAGGCGTTCAGGCCGGTGGTACCGAAGGCCAGTTCATGCAGGCCGGTCTTGCCGGTGATGCGGCAATCCGCATCCAGCAGCGCCTGGACCACATCGGCATGGCGCTCGGCGTCGGGCGCTTCCTCCAGCGCGCGGCTGGAGGCACGGGTGGGATGGCCGGCAACGTCGATGGTGTCTTTCACCATCACGGTCCTTCCGGCCCCACCCAGCTCCAGCTTCTCGACCACTATCGTCATCTGCATCACCCATTGGCGTTCTTGTTGGTGCCGACCGATCCCGGTTTGGGTGTCGATCGCGTAAATCCAGAATCAGAATAATTACGTGAAATGTCAATTGAATTATCACTGGAAAATGAGTGTGTAGATTAGGTGCATTTTCACGTAATCGAGCACCAGTCTCGTGCAGATCGGTAACAGTCCAGAAACTCAAAATATCTCTTATCTGATTAATAAAACCCTTGTATTTCAATATCTTATTATCTAATAAAGAAAACTTCTCATTTAAAACCAAGGAAACACCGTGAATCCCTGGCGCCCACAGGCGTGCGTTTATCGAACAGAATATTTGCGATTTATTGCGATTTTTTATGAGCAAAAACGTGGATTTTTCAGAGCAAAAATTCATGCTTTTTAGCCCCCAAAAACCACCTCTGGAGAGACCAGCGGAAGGCCAGCCAGAGCGGTGTCAAAGCGGTTTTCTGGAACAGGCCGACAGGGTGTTCGGAAAGCGCCGAAAGAAGGGCAGCGAGCACGGGCCAACAACCGTTCATCGGCCCGGCACCGACATGGCGCAGGTTTTTCTGGCACGGGAGCTGCACTCCGGACTCCCGTCGAGCGGGATACCCGCCGGTAGCGCCAACAGGCGCCAGAACAACAAAAAGGCGGCGGGCGCCCGCGCACCAGCTCCTCCGGGAGCATTGCGGACCCTGCCTCTGGAATAGCCTTGCAACCCTCGGAGAACGTCATGCTCTTCAAACAAGCCGTGTCCACCCTGCTCCTCAGCGCCGCCTGCCTGGCCAATGCCCAGGCCGACGTGAAGGTCGGCGTCATCACCTCCTCCACCGGGCCGCTCGCGCTGGTCGGGCTACCCCAGAAGAACTCGACACCATTGCTGCCCTCCCAGGCCGGGGACCAGAAGGTGACCTACATCCCCCTGGATGACGGCAGTGACCCCACCGCTACCGTCAAGGCACTGAAGAAGCTGATCAGCGAAGAGAACGTCGACGCCATCATCGGCCCAAGCGGTTCGCCCAATGCCATGGGCGTGATCCAGTTCGTCGCGGAGGCCGGCGTGCCGTTGCTGGCGCCGGTGGGCACCGCGTCCGTGGTGCTGCCGATGAACGAGCAGAAGAAGTGGGTGTTCAAGACCACCCAGAACGATGACCTGATCGCCAAGGCCCTGGTGGGCGACATGGCCGCACGCGGCGTGAAGACCCTGGGCTTCATCGGCACCGCCGACCCCTATGGCGAGAACTGGTCCAAAGTGATGGGCGCCCTGGCCGCCGAGCACGGCATCAAGCTGGTGGCCAACGAACGCTTCCAGCGCCAGGACACTTCGGTCACCGGCCAGAGCCTGAAGGTGCTCGCGTCCCGCCCCGACGCCGTGCTGGTAGCCGCGCCGGGCAGTGCCGCGGTGCTGCCGCAGACCACCCTGTTCGACCAGGGCTATCGCGGCCAGATGTACCAGACCCACGGTGCCGCGCTGCCGGACTTCCTCAAGCTCGGCGGCAAGAAGGTGGAAGGCACCATCCTCGCCGCCAGCCTGATGCTGGTGCTCGATCAGATCCCTGACGGCCATCCTTCCAAGCAGGTCGCCGGTGAATACGTGGCGGCCTACGAGAAGCTCAACGGCAGCAAGCCGGCCACCTTCGGCGCCAACACCTTCGACGCCGGCCTGCTGCTGCAGAAGGCCATTCCGCTGGCTGCCGCCAAGGCCGCGCCGGGTACGCCGGAGTTCCGCGCCGCCCTGCGCGACGCACTGGAAGCCAGCCGCGAAGTGCCCGCCACCCAGGGCGTCTACAACATGACCCCGGATGACCACAGCGGCTTCGACGAGCGCGGCCGCGAGCTGATCCAGGTGAAGAACGGCACCTGGACCCTGCTCGGCCGCAACTGATCGTCAGGCACAGGCTCTTCGTAGGGTGGACAGCGCTTTTCTGTCCACCACACGGAGCCCGGGTCGAGCACCGACGGTGGATGAAAAAAGCGTCATCCACCCTACGCACTGATCGCCTCGCGCGCCCCGTAGGGTGGGCTTCAGCCCACCGCTCGATGGTGGGCTGAAGCACCACCCTACAAGTTTGCGCGCCCCATACCGCAACAAGAGTTCCCACCATGAATCTCCAGATAGCCCTGCTGCTCGGCCAGGACGGCATCACCAACGGCGCCATCTATGCACTGCTGGCCCTGTCGCTCCTGCTGGTCTTCACCGTCACGCGCATCCTGCTGATCCCCCAGGGCGAGTTCGTCACCTATGGCGCGTTGACCATGGCCAGCCTACAGGCCGGCCAGCCCACCGCGCTGGTCTGGCTGCTGCTCGGCCTGACCCTGGCGGACTGCGCCATGGACCTGTTTGACGCCGCCCGCGCCAATCGCGGCTTCCGCTTCCCGAAACGGATAATCCCCAAGCTCGCCTATGCCCTGGCCATGGTCGGCCTGGTGCGCGGCCTGCCGCTGGCGGAGCTGCCGATGGCCGTCCAGGCGCTGCTCACCCTGGCGCTGGTGGTGCCGCTGGGCCCGCAGCTCTATCGCCTGGTGTTCCAGCCGCTGGCCTCGGCCAGTTCCCTGGTCCTGCTGATCGTTTCCATCGCCGTGCACGTGGCCATGGTCGGCATCGGCCTGTTGATGTTCGGCCCGGAAGGCGCACGCACCGCGCCCTTCTCCGAAGCCGGCCTGACCCTCGGCCCGGTGACCTTCAACAGCCAGACCCTGTGGGTCATCGCCGTATCCCTGACACTGATCATCGGCCTGTTCCTGTTCTTCGAGCGCAGCCTCTACGGCAAGGCCCTGCGCGCCACCGCGGTGAACCGCCTGGGCGCGCGGCTGATGGGCATTTCGCCGAACCTGGCGGGCAAGGCCACTTTCGCCCTGGCCACCTTCATCGGCGCGCTGTCGGGCATCCTCATCGCCCCCATCACCACCCTCTACTTCGACTCGGGCTTCGTCATCAGCCTCAAGGGTTTCGTCGGCGCCATCATCGGCGGCCTGGTCAGCTACCCGGTGGCCGCGCTGGGCGCCCTGGGCGTGGGCCTGATCGAGGCCTTTTCGATGTTCTGGGCCAGCACCTACAAGGAGATCATCGTCTTCACCCTGATCATCCCCTTCCTGCTCTGGCGCTCCCTCACCAGCCGTCATGTGGAGGACGATGAATGAACCCGCGCTACCTGATCCTCGCCCTGCTGGCCGTGCTCGGCATCGCGCCGCTGGTGCTGCCGCCCTACTACGTCACCCTGCTCAATTACATCGGCCTCTATACGCTGGTCGTCCTCGGGCTGGTGCTGCTCACCGGTGTCGGCGGCATGACCAGCTTCGGCCAGGCGGCCTTCGTCGGCCTGGGTGCCTATACCAGCGCCTACCTGACCACGGTGCCGGAACTGCCGGGCTGGCTCGCCTGGGCCAGCGCCTCGCCCTGGCTGACCCTGCTGGTGGGCCTGGCCCTCACCGGCGCGGTGGCCCTGCTGCTCGGCGCCCTGACCCTGAAGCTTTCCGGCCACTACCTGCCGCTGGGCACCATCGCCTGGGGCCTGTCGCTCTACTACCTGTTCGGCACCCTGGAATCCCTCGGCGGCCACACCGGGGTCAGCGGCCTGCCTTCCATCTCCCTGTTCGGCTGGGAGCTGAACAAGGGCGAGGAGATCTACTACCTGATCTGGGCCGTGCTGCTCTGTGCCATGCTGATCACCCAGAATCTCCTGGATTCCCGTGAAGGCCGCGCCATCCGCGCACTCAGGGGTGGCCAGCTGATGGCCGAATCCATGGGCGTGAACACCTTCCGCTCCAAGCTGGTGATCTTCCTCATCTCGGCCCTGTTCGCCGCCCTTTCCGGCTGGCTCTACGCCCACACCCAGCGCTTCGTGAACCCCACGCCCTTCGGCCTGCACATGGGCATCGACTACCTGTTCATGGCGCTGATCGGCGGCGTGGCCAGCGTCTGGGGCGCCCTGCTCGGCGCCGGCACGCTGACCATGCTCAAGCAATGGCTGCAGGACCTGCTGCCGCAGCTCTTCGGCAGCACCGGCAACTACGAGGTGATCGTCTTCGGCCTGATCATCATCCTGCTGATGCAGCGTGCGCCGGGCGGCCTCTGGCCCCTGCTGCTGCGCCTGGTGCCGGATGCCTGGAAGCCACGCAAGGCGATCAAGGCGGCGGAACTCACCGCCGAGCTGCCGCGTCGCGATCTGCCGGCCGCCGGTGAGGTGCTGCTGGAAGCCCGCAACGTAACCCGTCGCTTTGGCGGCCTGGTGGCCAACAACGAGATGAACCTGAACCTGTGCGCCGGGGAAATCCTCGCCCTGATCGGCCCCAACGGCGCCGGCAAGAGCACCCTGTTCAACCAGCTCTCGGGCGTCGACACCCCCACCTCGGGCGAGGTGCTGTTCCGGGGTGAGCGCATCAACGGCATCCCTTCCCGCGCCATCGCCCGCATGGGCATGAGCCGCACCTTCCAGCATGTGAAGCTGCTGCCGGAAATGAGCGTGCTGGAGAACGTCGCCATCGGCGCCCACCTGCGCGGCCACAGGGGCGTGCTCTCCGCCGCCCTGCGCCTGGACCGCGCCGAGGAAGCCGAGTTGCTCGGCGAAGCCCGCCGCCAGCTCGAACGCGTCGGCCTGGGCGACTACCTGCACGTGGAGGCTGGCAGCCTGGCCCTGGGTCAACAGCGCATCCTGGAGATCGCCCGCGCCCTCTGCGCCAATCCCTGCCTGCTGCTACTCGACGAGCCCGCCGCCGGCCTGCGCCACAAGGAGAAGGAAGCCCTCTGCACCCTCCTCAGCCGCTTGCGCAGCGAAGGCATGGCGATCCTCCTGGTGGAGCACGACATGGACTTCGTCATGGGCCTGGTGGACCGCGTGGTGGTGATGGAATTCGGCCAGCGCATCGCCCACGGGCTGCCGGCCGACGTGCAGAAGGACCCGGTGGTGCTGGAAGCCTACCTCGGAGGAGCGGAGTGATGAACATGCCGATTCAAGACCTGAACCAGCCGGAAAACCGCGTGGCCAATGCGGTGCTGGACGTCCGCGACCTGTGCGTCGCCTACGGCAAGGTGGAAGCGCTGAGCAATGCCAGCCTGCGGGTCGGCCAGGGCCAGATCGTCACCGTGATCGGCCCCAATGGCGCCGGCAAGACGACCCTGCTCTCTGCCATCATGGGCGTGCTCGGCTCCCGTGGCCGGGTGGACTTCGACGGCAGCCTGGAAGCGGTGCCGGACGTGGAAGTGATGGTCTCGCGCGGCCTCGGCCTGGTGCCGGAAAAACGCGAGCTGTTCAGCAGCATGACGGTGGCCGACAACCTGCTGCTCGGCGCCTTCCAGCGCCATCGCAGCGGCAAGCGCGACCATGGCGAAACTCTGAAGGAGGTCTATGACCTTTTCCCGCGCCTGTGGGAGCGCCGCGACCAACTGGCCGCCACCCTGTCCGGCGGCGAGCGGCAGATGCTCGCCGTGGGCCGCGCACTGATGGCCAGGCCCAAGCTGCTGATGCTCGACGAACCCAGCCTCGGCCTGGCGCCGCTGATCACCCGCGAGATCTTCCGCATCATCACCACCCTGCGCCAGCAGGGGGTGTCCATCCTGCTGGTGGAGCAGAACGCCCGCGCCGCCCTGCGCGTGGCCGACTATGCCTACGTGCTGGAGACCGGTCAGATCGCCATGCAGGGCCCCGCCGCCCAGCTCGCCGATGATCCGCGCGTGATCGAGGCTTACCTGGGCCTGGCCAGCAAGCACCAGGAGATGCTCGCCGGTTGATCCCCCGGCCCGGCCGCGAGGCCGGGCCACCCGCCGGGACTGACCAAGGTCAAGTCCCGGCCACTTGGCTGTCGACAGGCTCGACGCAACCCCCTATAACTCTCCCCCTGTCTGCAGGAACCTATGCCCCACTCGCATGAGCACCCCGAAGAAGCGCCTCAATCGTTACAACCCCGCCAGTGACGACTTCAAGAAAGAAGAGTTTCCCTTCTACTGGATCGCCCGCGTCTACGGCCGCTACAACATGGCCATGGAAAAGACCCTGAAGAAGATCGACCTGGACATCCCCCGCTGGCGCATCCTCTTCATCCTCAAGGAGAACGGCCAATCGAGCATCTCGGAGATTTCCGAGCACGCCATCGCCAAGCTCTCCACCGTCACCAAGATCGTCTACCGCATGAAGGACGACGGCCTGGTGGACACCGCTCCGTGCAGCAATGACGGCCGCGTCACCCAGGTGACCATCACCGAGAAGGGCCGGCAGGTGGTGGAAGAAATCCAGGCCAATACTGCGCACATCTTCACCAACAGCTTCAGGGACCTCACCGAAGCCCAGATCGCCAAGCTCAACGGCACCCTGGAAAAGATCTACGCGAATCTGCCGGAGGATTGAGGTGCCGCCGGCACCATTCCTGTAGGGGCGAATTCATTCGCCAAGGGGCACGCAGTGCCCCCGCTGGGCCTTGAAGGGCAGACCTTCGGCCTGCTTGGCGAATGAATTCGCCCCTACAAGCCCCTTGCGAACGCCGCGGCCTTCTCGATCAGCTCCGCCTCCGGCCGGATGCCGGTGTAGAGGACGAACTGCTCCACGGCCTGCAGCACGATCACCTCGGCGCCGGTGATCACCGGCTTGCCCAGCTCGCGGGCCAGGCGGATCAGCGGGGTTTCCACTGGCAGGGCGACCACGTCGAACACCCACTCGGCCACCTCCACCTGCGCAGGCGTGAAAGCCAGGCTGTTCGCCTCCGGGCCGCCCTCCATGCCCAGCGGGGTGACATTCACCAGCATCTGCGGCATTGCATCACCCAGTTCAGGCAACCATTCGTAGCCACAGCCTTCGGCCAGCTTCCGACCAGTCTCCGCGTTGCGGGCGATGATGCTGCCGTGGCGGAAACCGCTGTCGCGTAACGCGCTGGCCACGGCCTTGGCCATGCCGCCGCTGCCGCGCAGGGCGAAGCGGATGTCCTTCGGCACGGCGTGGCTCGCCAGCAGGCTGGCCACGGCGCTGTAGTCGGTGTTGTAGCCCTTCAGCCAGCCGTTGTCGGCGACTATGGTGTTCACCGAGTCGATGGCCGAAGCGGAAGCGTCCAGTTCGTCCAGCAGCGGAATGCAGGCTTCCTTGAACGGCATCGAAACGGCCGAACCGCGGATGCCCAGGGCGCGGATGCCGCCGATGGCGGCCGGCAGGTCGGTGGTGGTGAAGGCCTTGTAGATAAAGTCGAGATCCAGCGCTTCGTACAGGTAGTTGTGAAAGCGCGTGCCGAAATTGCCGGGGCGGCCGGACAGCGACATGCAGAGCCGGGTTTCCCGGCTGATGGGGCGGGGCATGGGGTGTCTCCGTTGATCGGTGGAATGGCGAAATCCTTGTAGGGGCGAATTCATTCGCCAAGGGGCACGCAGTGCCCCCAATAGACCTTGCAGGGCAGTCCTTCGGCCTGCTTGGCGAATGAATTCGCCCCTACAGCAATCCACTGCCCCTACAGGGTTCCGCCGCCCGCTCTCAGAAAATGTAATCCGTGGTCAGGAAGTTCGATTCGCGGTTGCGAATGATCTCGCTGACCAGCGCTTTGTTGTCCTCCTGGAACTTCGTCGCCACCAGGGTGCGAATGGAGAACACGCGCAGGGCGTCATGTACCGACAGCGTGCCCTCGGCGGAGTTCTTGCGGCCGTTGAAGGGATAGCTGTCCGGGCCACGCTGGCACTGGGTATTGATGTTGATGCGGCCGACCTGGTTGGCGAAGGCGTCGACGAGGCGGCCGACCTGCGCCGGGTCGTTGCCGAACAGGCTGAGCTGCTGGCCGTAGTCGGAATGCAGCACGTAGTCGATCACCTCCTCCAGCTCGCGGTAGGGCACCACGGGGATCAACGGGCCGAACTGTTCCTCAAAGTACAGGCGCATGTCCGGGCTGACCGGGCTCAGTACGGCGGGATAGAAAAAGCTCTGCCGGTGGCTGCCGCCGCCCGGGTTGACCACCTTGGCGCCCTTGGCCACGGCATCCGCCAGCAGAGTGTTGAGGTAATCGACCTTGCCCGGCTCGGGCAGCGGGGTCAGGGCCACGCCGTCGTCCCAGGGCATGCCCGGCTTGAGCGCGGCGAGCTTGGCGCAGAAGTTGTCGAGGAAGGGTTCGAGCACATCCTCGTGGACGAAGAGAATCTTCAGCGCGGTGCAGCGCTGGCCATTGAAGGACAGCGCGCCGGTGATGGCTTCGCTCACCGCGTTGTCCAGGTCCACTTTCGGCAGCACGATGCCGGGGTTCTTCGCATCCAGGCCCAGGGCCGCGCGCAGGCGGTGCGGGCGCGGGTGCAGCTTCTTCAGGTCGCTGGCCCCGGAGTGGGTGCCGATGAAGGCGAACACATCGACCTTGCCGCTGGCCATGATGGCGCTGACGGTCTCGCGGCCACGGCCGTAGATGATGTTGATGACCCCCGGCGGGAAGCTGTCGCGGAAGGCCTCCAGCAGCGGACGGATCAGCAGCACACCGAACTTGGCCGGTTTGAACACCACGGTGTTGCCCATGATCAGTGCCGGGATCAGGGTGGTGAAGGTCTCGTTCAGCGGGTAGTTGTAGGGGCCCATGCACAGGGCCACGCCCAGCGGCACGCGGCGGATCTGGCCGAGGGTGCCCTGCTCCAGCTCGAAGCGGCTGGAACGGCGGTCCAGCTCCTTGAGCGCCTCGATGGTGTCGACGATGTAGTCGCAGGTGCGATCGAATTCCTTCTCGGAATCCTTGAGGTTCTTGCCGATCTCCCACATCAGCAACCGGACCACCGCCTCGCGCTGCTCGCGCATGCGCGTCAGGAATTTCTCCACATGCTGGATGCGCTCGGCCACGCGCATGGTCGGCCAGAGGCCCTGGCCGTGGTCGTAGGCGGCGACGGCGGCGTCCAGCGCGGCCAGGGCGGCGTCGGCGTCCAGCAGCGGAGTGCTGCCCAGCACCACCTGTTCGTCGCCCCGCTCGCCAGCCAGGAAGATCGGGCTGCGCACCGCGGCCAGCGGGCCGTCCCAGCGCAGCAGCTCGCCATTCACCAGGTACTCGCGCTGCTCGATGGGGGCGCCGGGGCGAAAGCGCTCGGGGATTTCGGCAGCAGTGGGGAACAGGGCATCGAGATTGTTGTTGTGGGTCATTGCTCATCCCTCGGACACGAACGGGTGAAGATGAAGTCAGGTTTTAACGTGGCTTTTTTGTTTGGTAAATCGATTCAGCAAACCGTTTGGCGGAATCCGCTCCCGCACGGGATCGGCGTAGATCAAAGGTGGGTAGAAACCTGTAGGGGCGAATTCATTCGCCAAGGGGCACGCAGTGCCCCCATTGGATCTTGCAGGGCAGACCTTCGGCCTGCTTGGCGAATGAATTCGCCCCTACAAGGGAAGATCGCCCCACGGGCGAAGCAGCCGGCCTCAGCCCAGCAACGCCAGCGCCTCGGCGGAACATTCCTGGATGCGCTGCCAGTCGCCGTTGCGGATCCAGTCCTTGTCCATCATCCAGGTGCCGCCCACGCACATCACGTTGGGCAGCGCCATGTAGTCGCGCAGGTTGCCGGGATTGACCCCGCCGGTGGGGCAGAAGCGGATGCCCGGGAAGGGGCCGCCGAAGGCCTTGAGGGCCTTGATGCCGCCGCATATTTCCGCCGGGAACAGCTTGAAGCGGCGGTAGCCCAGGGCGTAGCCGAGCATGATTTCCGACGCGCTGCTGATGCCGGGCAAGAGTGGCAGCGGGCTGTAGACGCCGGCCCGCAGCAGCTCGGCGGTGCAGCCGGGGGTGACGATGAACTGGGAACCGGCTGCCTCGGCTTCGGCGAGCATCCATTCGTCCAGCACGGTGCCGGCCCCCACGCAGAGCTCCGGGCGCTGCTCGCGCAGGGTGCGAATGGCGGAGAGGCCGTGTTCGGAGCGCAGGGTGATTTCCAGGGTGCGCAAGCCGCCGGCGGCCAGGGCGTCGGCGAGCGGCAGGACGTCCTGCTCGCGCTCGATGGTGATCACCGGGAGGATGCGCGCGGCGCCACAGAGGATGTCGATCAGGGCGGCCTTGTCGGCCATGCCCGGCACGGCGTCGCGATTGGTGGCCCGACTGTTGGGGAGACTGGTCATTTGCGGTCCTTCGGGCTCAGGGGCACCAGTGGATTTCCAGGGGACGGCGGAGGAAGGCGCGGATCGGCATCGCCGCCACGTCGTCGCCCGCCAGGGCATCGGCCAGGGTGGCCAGCTTGGCCTGGCCCTGCACGGTCAGCAGGGTCAGCCGGGCGCTGGCCAGCAGCGGCAGGGTCAGGGTCAGGCGCTGGCGCGGCACGCTGGGTGCCAGCATTGGCAGACAGCGCTGCGGACCATCGGCGCGCAGGGCCTCGTCCAGGTTCGGGCTGCCGGGGAAGAGCGAGGCGGTGTGGCCATCCTCGCCCATGCCCAGTACCAGCACGTCGATGGGCGCCAGTTCCGCCAGGGCCGCATCGGCCAGGCGCGCCGCCTCTTCCACGCCCGGAGCGCTCTGGTAGAGGCCGACGAAGCGTACTTGCGCGGCCTCCCCTTGCAGCAGGTGGCGGCGCACCAGGCCTTCGTTGCTGTCGGAGTGGCTGACCGGTACGAAGCGTTCATCGGCGAGGCTGACGGTCACTTTCGACCAGTCCAGCATCTCTGCGGAGAGCCGCTCGAAGAAGGCCACCGGGCTGCGCCCGCCGGAGACCACCAGCACGGCCGAGCCGCGGGTTTCGATGGCCGCACGCAAGGCGTTGGCCACGGTGATGGCCAGCTCGCCAGCCAGTTGTTCAGGGCTGCCAAGGGCGAGCCCGGTGACCTGCGACGGCAGGTCGAGATTACAGATCGCCATACCAGCTCCTGCCATCACGGGTGATCAATGCGATGGAGGCCACCGGCCCCCAGGTTCCTGCCGCATAGGGCTTGGGTGCGTCGCCCTGCTGCCGCCAACCGGCGATCAGCTGGTCGCACCACTTCCAGGCGTACTCGATTTCGTCCTTGCGCACGAACAGGTTCTGGTTGCCCTTCATCACTTCCAGCAGCAGCCGCTCGTAGGCATCGGGTATCCGTACGCTGCGGTAGGTGTCGGAGAAGCTCAGCTGCAGCGGGCCGCTGCGCAGCTGCATGCCCTTGTCCAGGCCCTGGTCCTTGGTCATCACCTGCAGGGAAATGCCCTCGTCCGGTTGCAGACGGATGATCAGGCGGTTGCTGATCAACGGCCGCTGCTCGGGGGCGAAGATGTAGTGCGGCGGTTCCTTGAAGTGTATGACGATCTGCGAAAGCTTCTGCGGCATGCGCTTGCCGGTACGCAGGTAGAAGGGCACGCCGGACCAGCGCCAGTTGCGGATTTCCGCGCGCAGGGCGACGAAGGTCTCGGTGTCGCTGTGGGTGTTGGCGTTGTCCTCTTCCAGGTAGCCGGGCACCGACTTGCCGAGGATGTTGCCGGCCACGTACTGGCCACGCACCACCTGTTGACCGAGTTGCTCCACGCCGATCGGCGCCAGGGCCTTGAGCACCTTCACCTTCTCGTCGCGGATGCTGTCGGCGGAGAGGTCGCTGGGCGGGTCCATGGCGATCAGGCAGAGCAGCTGCAGCAGGTGGTTCTGGATCATGTCGCGCAGCTGGCCGGCCTGGTCGAAATACCCCCAGCGGCCCTCGATGCCCACCTGCTCGGCCACGGTGATTTCCACGTGGGAGATGTGGTGCTGGTTCCACTGGGTTTCGAACAGGCTGTTGGCAAAGCGCAGGGCGATCAGGTTCTGCACCGTCTCCTTGCCCAGGTAGTGGTCGATCCGATAGGTGCGGTTTTCCGGGAAGTGCGCCGCCACCGCGTCGTTCACCGCGCGGGAGGATTCCAGGTCATGGCCAATGGGCTTTTCCAGCACCACCCGGGTGCGTTCGGCGAGCCCAGTGGCGGCCAGGCCGGCGCAGATGGCCCCGTACACCGATGCCGGTGTGGCGAAGTAGGCGATCAGCCGGGTTACCGGGCCCAGCTTGTCGGCCAGGGCCGAATAGGCTGCCGCGTCGAGGAAGTCCATGGAGAGGTAGTCGAGCCGCGCCAGGAAACGCTGCACGGCGCCCTCCTCCACTTCCCGGGCCGGCACATGGCGGCGCAGGTGTTCGCCGATGGCGGCGAGGTGGGCGGCACAGTCGCCGTCTTCGCGGGCCAGGGCGAGGATGCGGGTGTCGGCGGGCAGCAGGCCGGCACGGTCCAGTTGATAGAGCGCGGGGAACAGCTTGCGCAGTGCCAGGTCACCAAGTGCCCCGAACAGGGCCAGGGTGCAGGGTTCGACAGGTTGAGAGGCCATGATATTTGTTCTTCTATCAAACATGAGCTTATGAATACACCCAATGAAGCGTTACAGCAAGACAAAATGTAGTAATAAAACTACATTTACCGACATACGAGATTACGGTGGCCCCGCCTGGGTACGCTCAGTACGATAAGCCACTGATTGCAGGCCCCTTTCCAGGAAACCCAATGGACCGCGTGCACAACCTGCTGGAACAGATCCAGAACCGCCTCGACGAACTCAACAAGGCCGAGCGCAAGGTCGCCGAAGTCATCCTGCGCGACCCGCAACAGGCCACCCGCTACAGCATCGCGGCGCTGGCCCAGGCGGCGCAGGTCAGCGAGCCGACGGTGAACCGCTTCTGCCGCTCCTTCGGCGTCAACGGCTATCCCGAACTGAAGATGCAGCTGGCCCAGAGCCTGGCCAGCGGCGCCGCCTACGTGAGCCAGGCGGTGGCCGCCGACGACGGCCCCGAGGCCTACACCCGGAAGATCTTCGGCAGCGCCATCGCCTCCCTGGACAGCGCCCTGCAGAGCCTCGATCCGCAGCTGATCAGCCGCGCCGTGGACCTGATGATCCAGGCGCGGCAAATCCACTTCTTCGGCCTCGGCGCCTCGGCCTCGGTGGCCCTGGACGCACAGCACAAGTTCTTCCGCTTCAACCTCGCGGTGTCCGCCCACTCCGATGTGCTGATGCAACGGATGCTGGCCTCGGTGGCCCACACGGGCGACCTGTTCGTGATCATTTCCTACACCGGCCGCACCCGCGAACTGGTGGAAGTGGCGCGCCTGGCCAGGCAGAACGGTGCCTCGGTGCTTGGCCTCACCGCCGCCGGCTCGCCCCTGGCCAAGGCCAGCACCCTGAGCCTGGACATCCCCCTGCCGGAGGACACCGACATCTACATGCCGATGACTTCGCGCATCATCCAGCTCACCGTGCTCGACGTGCTCGCCACCGGCATGACCCTGCGCCGCGGCGTGGACTTCCAGCCGCACCTGCGCAAGATCAAGGAAAGCCTCAATGCCAGCCGCTATCCGACGGATGAAGAGCCGACCTGATCGCGACGGGCTCCCGCCTTTCGTAGGGTGGATGGCGCTCTTCCATCCACCAACACGCTCCGAGCAGCTCCGCTGGTGGATCGGTAAAGCGTGATCCACCCTACGACTGGGGAGAGGGCAACGGAGCCCGCCCCCACAAATCACCCGACCCACGCCTTCAAACTCAACCTCGCCTCTGCACCCGCTACCAGCTCCACACTGTCTTCTCCACAGGCCGCGCCCTGCACGGAAAGAAATCCCAACCCCTCCGCCCAGCTCACTTCGGATAAAGGCCGGCTGCCGGGATGCCAGACCACGGTGTTCGGATTGCTCCCACCGTCGATGCACAAACGTCGCTGCCAGCCGGCATCCTGAATCTTTACGCGGCCGCCCTGCTGGAACACCTGGTGGCACCCATCGATCACGCGCAATTCGCCCTCTTGCCGGCAGGGTTCGCGGCTCATCAGATCACGCCCTTCTGCGCCATCCAGCCCCAGCAGCCCGACCCGCGCCACATCGCTGACCCGCCAGTAGGCGTGCAGCGCATGGCTGAACACGCAGGGCTCGCTGTCGCGATGACAGGTGACCAGTTGCAGGCTCAGGCGCTCGCCGAGTTCCGCCGCCAGCTCCACCTGCCAGTCGTGCAGCTCCAAACGCCAGACGAGGCGCACACCTTCCGCGTCGGCTTCCTTGTGGATAAGTCGCCAGTCGGAGAGCCGCGCCCAGCCGTGATGGGGCCAGCCGCCTTCCATGGGGTGGCGGCCGAACCAGGGCCAGCACACCGGCACTCCGCCGCGGATGGCGCCGATCTTCGGCCAGCGCGTCGCGCACCAGAGCAGCGGACGCTCGCCACGGGGCTGGAAGTGCAGCAATTGGCCACCCTGGCGACTGAACACCGCCTGGCAGCGCGGATGCTCCACCAGCAGCAGTTCGCGGCCCTGCTGCTCGCTCCAGCGGAACGGCTGCCCGGCTGCCGGCCGCAGCAGGCCGGCCAGGGGATGGTCCGAACCCTCCCCCGCTTTCAGCAGCTGCGGCCTGGGGCTGCGCATCACTTCCACCAGTACTCCAGCTGCACGCCGAAGTTGGAGCCATGCAATGCATCGCCGAATGCGCCGGTATCGGACAGTGCCGAACCCGCCGCCAGTTGGCTGGCTGCACGCTGGGCCGCTTCGTTCCAGCTGGCGTAGGTGTAGTAGAGGCGGATTTCCGGGCGCTGCCAGAAGCCGGGGCCGGCCGGCGACCAGGTGGGCGCGACGGTGAACTTGGTCAGTTTGCGGGTGCCGCCGGGAGCGTCCACCTGGTCGCGACCCAGTTCGGTGACCAGCTTGAACTGGTCGGTGATGGCGTAGACCGGGCGCACGCCCACGGAGAGCCAGTTCTGGTCGTCGCCGTCCGGGCGGGTGTCCTTCTGGTAGACCACCTCGAACTGGCCACCGAAGCGCGGCGTCACCTGCCAGTCGAAGAACTCCACCACACGCCAGCTCTGGTTGGCGTTGTCCAGGGTCGGATCGCCGGTGTAACCCAGGGCGGTGCCCGGCCCTCGGCCGTACTGCAGGGCGAAGGTGTTGACCCCGCCGAGAAACTCCTTCTGCTTGTGCTGCACGGCCGCCGACCAGCCGCTGTGGGCGTCAGTGCTGTCGGGCTTGTCGATGTAGCTGACGCCCACGCCCACTTCGCCGCCGGGGTTGGTCTGGAATCCGTCGATATTGAAATCGTGGCGGTTGATGTAGGGGTCCTGGTCGTAGTTGTCCTTGCGCGAGAAGACATAGCTGTACTTGAGGTCGCCGATGGCCACCTGGTCGAAGCCGAAGCCGGTGGCGCTCTGGTTCCAGTAGTAGTAGTCGGAGATGTGGATATCGTTCCGCTTGTAGAAGCGGCGCCCCGCCCAGAAGGAGCCACCGTTCAATGCCGGCATGTTGCTCCACTCGGTGTACATCTGGTTCATCCTCGCGAAGCCGTGATCGCCGGTGAACTCGGGGGTGTGGCCGTATTCATTGAACAGCTGCGCCATGCCCTCGACGCTGATCACCGAACCGTCGTCGAGCTTGAACAGGTCCTGGCGCAGGTCCAGCTCGATGTACTGCTCGCACTCGTTGCCCAGGCGGTACTTCGATTGCGCCCCCGGCAACTGGAAGCAGGATTGCGTGCCGCCCTCGTTGGAACCACCGGCACCGCTGCGCATGTAGCCGGTGAACTCCACCGCCTGCGCCACACCGGAAACCGCGAAAAGCGCGCAGGGCAGTACCCACAAACCTTTAAAAGTCGTGCTCATGTCCACTCCAGATTTTTATTGTTGTGTTGCGATGGATCGTTTACGCGGTGCTCTTGTAGGGTGGGCTTCAGCCCACCACCGAGCTATCTGGTGGGCTGAAGCCCACCCTACCTGCTACAAGCCCTTGAGCTGGGCCACCCTGGCTGGCCGATCAAAGCTCGACTCCTTTTCCGGAGCACAGAGGCGCTCGCCGCTTCGCGCATCGAACAGCAGCACCTTGTCCGGGGCGAACTGCAGCTCCAGGGTCTCCCCTACCCGTGGAGCGGCATCCGGCGCCAGGCGCACGCAGACCTTGGTCTGGTTGATCTCGACGAAGGCCAGGGTGTCGGGGCCGGTGGGCTCCAGCACCTGCACCTCGGCACGGACGGCGGGCGAGTTGCTCGCGCCGACCTGGATCTGCTCCGGGCGGACGCCGAGGATCAGCTCATGCCCTTCCAGCTCGCCATGGGCTTCGCCCAGGGGCAGCTCGCAGTGGCCTTCGGCGCTGTCCAGCAGGCCCACCAGGCGACCGTCGCGGCGTTGCAGGCGCAGGGGGATGAAGTTCATCGGCGGCGAGCCCATGAAGCCGGCGACAAAGAGGTTGGCCGGGTCGTTGTAGATCTCTCGCGGGGTGCCGAACTGCTGGATGATGCCGTCCTTCATCACCGCCACCTTGTCGCCCAGGGTCATGGCCTCGATCTGGTCGTGGGTGACGTAGACAGTGGTGGTCTTCAGCCGCTGGTGCATCAGCTTGATCTCGGTGCGCATCTCCACCCGCAGCTTGGCGTCGAGGTTCGACAGCGGCTCGTCGAACAGGTAGATCTTCGGCCGCCGCGCCAGTGCCCGGCCCATGGCCACGCGCTGCTGCTGGCCACCGGAAAGCTGGCCGGGCTTGCGCTCCAGCAGGTGCTCGATCTGCAGCAGCTTGGCCACGCGGGCCACTTCGGCGTCGATCTCGGCGGCCGGCAGCTTGCGGATCTTCAGGCCGAAGGCGATGTTCTCGCGCACGCTCATGGTCGGGTACAGGGCGTAGGACTGGAACACCATGGCGATGTCCCGGTCCTTGGGGCTCATGCCGCTGATGTCGGCGCCGTCCACCATGATCGCGCCACCGGTGATGTTCTCCAGCCCGGCAATGCAGTTCATCAGGGTGGATTTGCCGCAGCCGGAGGGGCCGACCAGGATCAGGAATTCACCCGAGTCGATCGACAGCTCGATGTTCTTCAGGGTGTCCGCCAGGCCGCTGCCGTAGGACTTGTTCACATTGCGCAGTTCGAGGGTTGCCATGTCGTTTCTCCTATCTTGAGGGCATCAGCCCTTCACCGCGCCAGCGGTCAGACCGCGCAGGAAATATTTGCCGGCGAATACATAGACCAGCAGGGTGGGCAGGCCGGCGATCATCGCGGCGGCCATGTCGACGTTGTATTCCTTGACCCCGGTGCTGGTGTTCACCAGGTTGTTCAGGGCCACGGTGATGGGCTGGCTGTCGCCGCTGGCGAACACCACGCCGAAGAGGAAGTCGTTCCAGATCTGGGTGAACTGCCAGATCAGGCAGACCATGATGGTCGGCACCGACATCGGCAGCAGGATGCGCCCGAAGATGGTGAAGAACCCCGCCCCGTCCAGCCGCGCGGCACTCACCAGGGCGTTGGGGATGCTCACGTAGAAGTTGCGGAAGAACAGCGTGGTGAAGGCCAGGCCGTAGACCACGTGCACCAGCACCAGGCCGCCGGTGGTGTTGGCCAGGCCGAACTGGCCAAGGGTGAAGGACGCCGGCAACAGCACCACCTGGAAGGGCAGGAAGCAACCGAACAGCAGCAACCCGAAGAACAGCTGCGAGCCACGGAAGCGCCACATGGACAGCACGTAGCCGTTCAACGCACCGAGCAGGGTGGAGATGATCACCGCCGGCACGGTGATCTTCACCGAGTTCCAGAAGTAGCCGCCGACGCTGGCCCAGGCCTTGGCCCAGCCCACCAGGGTGAACACGTCCGGCATGGACAGCAGATTGCCGCTGCGGATGTCGTCGGGGGTCTTGAAGCTGGTCAGCAGCATCACCACCAGCGGCACCAGGTAGACGGCGCACGCCAGGATCAGCGTGGCGTAGATGGCCAGGCGGCTGAAGCTGAACACGGGTTTTCCGGCCAGGCTAGTCATGGCGCTTGTTCCTCAGTTCGGAGTACAGATAGGGCACCAGGATCGCCAGCACCGCGCCGAGCATGAGCATCGCGCTGGCGGCGCCGAGGCCCATCTGGCCGCGGGTGAAGGTGTGGGCGTACATGAACATCGCCGGCAGGTCGGAGGCGTAGCCGGGGCCGCCGGCGGTCATCGCCGCCACCAGGTCGAAGCTCTTGATGGCGATGTGGGCGAGGATCATCAGCGCGCTGAAGAACACCGGCCGCAGGCTCGGCAGGACGATGCGCAGGTAGATGGTCGGCAGGCTGGCGCCGTCCACCTGGGCGGCACGGATGATCGACTGGTCCACCCCGCGCAGGCCGGCGAGGAACAGCGCCATGACGAAGCCCGAGGACTGCCACACGGCGGCGATCACCAGGCAGTAGACGACCCGGTCCGGGTCCACCAGCCAGTCCAGGCGAAAGCCCTCCCAGCCCCAGTCGCGCAGCAGCTTGTCCAGGCCGAGGCCCGGATTGAGCAGCCATTTCCAGGCGGTACCGGTGACAATCATCGACAGCGCCATGGGGTAGAGGTAGACGGTGCGGATGAAACCTTCGCGGCGGATGCGCTGGTCCAGCAGCACGGCGAGGAACACGCCGAGCACCAGGCTGATGGTGATGAACAGTCCGCCGTAGACCAGCAGGTTGTGGCTGGCCACCCACCAGCGATCGTTCTCCAGCAGGCGCTCGTACTGCTGCAGCCCGACGAACTTGTAGCTGGGCATGAAGCGCGAGTTGGTGAAGGACAGCAGAAAGGTCCAGAGGATGTAGCCGTAGAAGCCGACCAGCACGATCAGCACGCTGGGCGCCAATACCAGCTTGGGTATCCAGCGCTGCAGCGCGTCCAGCGGTGAGGCCTTGGCGAAGACTGCGGTTGAGCTCATGGGTAACTCCGTAGTTACGGGTTGCACGGACAGCCCCCTCTCCCTCTGGGAGAGGGTTGGGGTGAGGGATGCATCGAGCCACGCCGACCTTCCCTCACCCCCCGCCCCTCTCCCGGAGGGAGAGGGGAGCAGATCGCGGCGCGGCCGATCCCGAGGCGCAGGCCTGGAAGCCTGCACCGGCATGGGAACTGGGAATCAGGGGCCGCTACGCGGCCCGACCGCTCACTGCACCGCCTGGATCGCGGCAGCCAGTTGCTGCACGGCCTTCTTCGGGTCGGCGGCGGGGTCGTTGAAGAAGTTGGTCACCACGTCGAACACCGCGCCCTGCACGTAGCTGGAGGCGGCCATGCCGTGGGCCAGGCTGGGCTGCAGGCCGTCGCCGGTGGCGGCTTCCTTGAAGTCCTTCATGGACTGCTGCGCGCAGGCGTCGAAGCTCGACATGTCCTGGTCCAGGCGGACCGGGATGGAGCCCTTGTTCTGATTGAAGAACTGCTGGAACTGCGGCTCGAGCACGGTGCGCGCGAGGTCGTTCTGCGCCTTGATGTTGGCCTCGTCGTTCAGCTTGAACATGGCCAGCGAATCGATATTGTAGGCGAAGCTGCCCTGGGTGCCGGGGAATGGCAGGCACTGGTAGTCCTTGCCTGCCACCTTGCCGGCGGCGCTCCACTCGCTCTTGGCCCAGTCGCCCATGATCTGCATGCCGGCCTTGCCGTTGATGACCAGGCCGCTGGCGCTGTTCCAGTCGCGGCCGGCGGCGTCGGGATCGACGTAGCCGCGCAGCTTCTTCAGGGCGACGAAGACCTCGACCATCTTGTCGCTGGTGAGGGTGGCCTTGTCCTGCAGGACGAACGCCTTGTGATAGCCCTGGGGCCCGAGGATGCCGAGGACCAGGTCCTCGAACACGGTGCCGTCCTGCCAGGGCTGGCCGCCGTGGGCGAGCGGGATGAATCCAGCCGCCTTGAGTTTGTCGGCGGCGACGAAGAACTCATCCAGGGTGGTGGGCGGCGTGGCGCCCGCCTTCTGGAACACTTCGGGGTTTATCCACAGCCAGTTGACCCGGTGCACGTTGACCGGCACGGCCACGTAATGGCCGTCGTACTTCATGATGTCCGCCACCTGTTTGGGCAGCAGCGAATCCCATTTGCCTTCGGTGGAGACTTCATCCAGTTCGGCCAGCAGGCCCAGTTCGCCCCACTCCTGGATATCCGGTCCCTTGATCTGCGCGGCGGACGGCGGGTTGCCGGACACGGCGCGGGTCTTCAGCACGGTCATGGCGGCCTCGCCACCACCACCGGCGACGGCGAAGTCCTTCCAGCTGTGGCCTTTGTCGACGACGAGTTTCTGCAGGGTATCGGCGGCGCGCTTCTCGCCACCGGAAGTCCACCAGTGCAGGACTTCCACTTCGCCGGCGAGGGCGGACAGCGGGAACAGCGCGGCGAGGGAAACGACAGCGGCCAGGCGGGAAATGGCATTCATGGATGGGACACCTTTTTGTTTTTATGGCTGTGCAAGTCGGTGCTTGCGCTTGCCTGCAGTCTAATCACGCCCCTCAAGGCCGCGGGTAACAAAGGGATAGTGGATGGTCACGGGGTGGTTACAAATGGTGGGAGACACACGGCCGTAGGTTGGTGCTGAGCCTGCGAAGCCCAACATCCGGTTCGCAGAACCGGCCCCCTGGGAGCGCCTTGCACTCCTCGTTGGGCTTCGCTTCGCTCAGCGCCAACCTACGCAAAGCGCAGCACAGCGCATCACCCCGCCTGCCTCGGCAACCACAGCGTCACCCGCAACCCACCGTCGCGCAGGTTCTGCAAACTCAGCTCGCCTCCATGGCTATGCGCCAGGTTGCGCGCGATGCCCAGGCCCAACCCATAGCCCTGCTGGTGCCCGGCCAGTCGGACGTGCGGTTCGAACACCTGCTCCAGCTTCTGCTCGGGTACGCCGGGGCCTTCGTCGTCGACGTGGAGGACAAAGGCATCACTGCTGTCCTCGATCTGCAGGTGGGCGCGTTCGCCGTATTTCAGCGCGTTGTCCACCAGGTTGCCGATGCAGCGGCGCAGGGCCAGTGGCTTGCCGGGGTAGCTGGCATGTGCCTCGCCTTCCAGGGTCACCCGGCCGCTGCCCAGGTAGGGTTCCACCAGGCCATGCAGCAGGTGGTTGAGATCCACCTGCTCAATGTTCTCGTGGATGTCGGTGTCCTTCACGCACTGCAGGGCGCCTTTCACCAGCAGCTCCAGGTCGTCCAGGTCGCGGCTGAACTTGGCCTGCACGGCTTCATCCCCCAGCAGCTCCACCCGCAGGCGCAGGCGGGTGATGGGAGTGCGCAGGTCATGGGAAATGGCGCTGAACAACTGGCTGCGTTCGCTGAGGTAGCGACTGATGCGCTCGCGCATGCTGTTGAAGGCGCGGCTCACATCAGCCACTTCGCTGCCGCCGGCCTCGGGCAGGGGCTCCACTTCGGCGCCCAGGGACATCTCCCGTGCGGCCCTGGCCAGGCGTTTCAGCGGCCGGCTCTGCCAGTGCACCAGCAGGCCGATGAACAGCAGCAGGAAGCTGCTGGTGAGCAGGATGAACCACAGCTGCTGGGTCGGCAGACCCTGGTCTTCCAGGCTGGCGTAGGGCTCGGGCAGCAGGGACGCGAGGTACAGCCATTCGCTGGGGCCGATCTGGATCTGTGTCACCAGCACCGGCGGATTCACCGGCTCCAGAGTCAGGGCATAGTGGGCCCAGGAACGCGGCAGTTCGTCGAGCTTGAGGCCGCTGTTGAAGATACGCAGGTCGTCCGGCGCGACGAAGTGCAGCGACAGGTCCACCTGCTTGCCCAGGCGCTCGCGCAGCACCACCTCCACCTCGTCCAACACCGCGCGCTTGCGCGGCGTTTCCGGCAGCACCTGCATGTCCAGCGGCTTGTCATTGAGCGAGACGAAGAAGCGGGTGCCGCCCATGGAGCGCAATTGGTCCAGGACCATGGGCCGGTAACCCAGCGGCAGCGAGCGGATGTAGCTGACGCTGGCGGCCATGGACTGGGCCAGGCTGCGGGCACTGGTCAGCAGGCCGTCCATCTGGCTGGTGCGCAGTTGCGAGAGCCAGATGACGCTGGACAGCGCCTGGGCCACCAGCACCACCAGCAGGGTGAGAAACAGCATGCGTCCGAGCAGCGAACGCGGTACCAGCCTAAGCATGATGGTGCGGCGTCACCTGCGCCGCCAGCAGGTAGCCGGCACCGCGCACCGTGCGGATCAGCCGAGGGGGCTTCTCGGTGTCGCGCAGACGCTGGCGCAGGCGGCTCACCGCCATGTCGACGATGCGCTCCAGCGGCATCACCTCGCGGCCACGGGTGGCGTTGGCGATGGTGTCGCGGTCGAGGATCTGCTGCGGATGGTCGAGGAACAGCTTGAGCAGGGCGAAGTCGGCGCCGGAGAGGATCACCTCCTCGCCATCCTGGTGGAACAGGCGGTGGCTGATCATGTCCAGGCGCCAGTCGTCGAAGGCCAGCACCTCCACCACCGAGCGCTCCTGGCCGAAGCCGACACGGCGCAGCAGGGCCTTGATCCGCGCCAGCAGCTCGCGGGGGCTGAAGGGCTTGCCCAGGTAGTCGTCGGCACCCAGCTCCAGACCGATCACCCGATCGGCTTCGTCGGAGCTGGCGGTAAGCATGATGATCGGCACCTGGGCAACGCGCTGGTGGGCGCGCACCCAGCGGCACAGGCTGAAGCCGTCCTCGTCGGGCAGCATCACGTCGAGGATCACCAGGTCCGCCGCTTCCTCGCCCATGGCGCGACGGAAACCCTCGCCATCGGCGACGCTGCGCACCTGGAAGCCGGCGCGGCTCAGGTAGGTTTCCAGCAGTTCGCGAATTTCCTGGTCGTCATCCACCAGGAGAATGGATTTTCCGGATTGGCTCACTTCGGCCGTCCTTTGTTGTTATCGGGTCGATCAAATGTTGGGCCTCGTTCCTCGGCACCAACCTACATGCAGCCTCGTAGGTTGGCGCCGAGCCCGCGAGGCCCAACGAATCGGGCGCCGCCCGTGTCAATGCAACTGCTGGAGCGCCACGCCCGCCCCTTCCAGACCGGGGTATTCGGCGGTTACCAGCCACACCGGGATGCCCTCGAAGTAACCGCTCATGCAGCCCTTGCTGGCGAAGGCGCGGGCGAAGCCGCTGTTCTGGAAGAACGCCGCGAAACGCGGCACCACGCCGCCGACTATGTATACCCCGCCACGGCCGCCAAGGGTCAGCACGTTGTTGCCGGCCACCCGGCCGAGCCAGCTGCAGAACAGCTCCAGCACCTCCTCGGCCAGCGGGTCGCCGACCAGGGCTGCGGCACTCACCTCGGCCGGTGAGACCAGGCGCGGTGCATGGCCACCCACCGCGCAAACGGCGCAGTAGAGATTCAGCAGGCCGTTGCCGCTGAGCACGTTCTCGGCGCTGACATGGCCGAGCTGGCCGTGCAGCTGTTGCCAGATCGCCGCCTCGCGCAGGCTGCCGATCGGCAGGTCGACATGCCCGCCCTCCCCCGGCAAGGCCTTCCAGCGGCCTTCGCCCAGGGGCAGCAGGGTACCGACACCGAGACCGGTGCCCGGACCGATCACCACCGCAGGGCTGTCCGCCTCGGCGACGCCGGGACAGATCTGCACGCGCTCGTGGCCCTTGAGGCGGGTCATTCCCAGGGCCATGGCGGTGAAGTCGTTGACCAGCAGCAGCTCGTCCACCTGCAAGGTGCGGCAGAAGGCCGAGCGACTGAGGCGCCAGTGGTTGTTGGTGAAGCGGAAATGCTCCCCACCCACGGGCCCGGCCACCGCCAGGCAGACAGCCCCCAGGCTGCCCGTCGCCAGGCCGAGGCCGGCGAGGTAATGGCTGATGGCCTGTTCCGGCCCGGCGAAATCGGCGGTGGCCAGCACTCGCACCGACTCCAGTTTCTCGTCGCGCCAGAGGGCGAAACGCGCATTGGTACCGCCGATGTCTCCGACCAGCGCCAGCTTCACTTGAGGCTCTCCAGGTTGCGGGTGAAGGCACTGGCGCCCTGCTCGGCGCTGCTGAAGGCCTCGCGCATGAAGGCGAACAGCTCGCGGCCGGTGCCGACGTTGGGCTCCAGGTCCCAGCGGGCCGGCTCGCGGGCGGCGAATTCGGCGGCGTCCACCAGCACTTCCAGGGTGCCGGTGGTGCCGTCCACGCGCACCCGGTCGCCATCGCGCAGGCGCGCCAGCGGGCCGCCGTCGACGGCTTCCGGACACAGGTGGATGGCCGCCGGGATCTTGCCCGAGGCGCCGGACATGCGGCCGTCGGTGACCAAGGCGACCTTGAAGCCACGGTCCTGCAGCACCCCGAGGTAGGGGGTCAGCTTGTGCAGCTCGGGCATGCCGTTGCTGCGCGGGCCCTGGAAGCGCAGCACCGCCACCAGGTCGCGCTCCAGCTCGCCGGCCTGGAAGGCGGCGGCGAACGCCTGCTGGTCGTGGAACACCCGCGCCGGCGCTTCCACCACCTGGTGTTCCGGCGCCACGGCGGAGACCTTCATCACCCCGCGGCCGAGGTTGCCCGCCATCACCCGCAGGCCGCCCTCCGGCGAGAAGGGCCGCGCCACCGGGCGCAGGATGCTTTCGTCGAGGCTCTGGCCGGCGCCGTCGCGCCAGACCAGTTGGCCGTCGGCGAGGAACGGCTCCCGGGTGTAGCGGCGCAGGCCACGACCCGCGACGGTGTTGACGTCTTCATGGAGCAGCCCGGCGTCGAGCAGCTCGCGCACCAGGAAGGCCACGCCGCCGGCGGCGTGGAAGTGGTTGATGTCGGCCTTGCCGTTGGGATAGACGTGGGCCAGGGTCGGCACCACCTCGGAGAGGTCGGCCATGTCCTGCCAGGTCAGCTGGATGCCGGCGGCCTGGGCAATGGCCGGCAGGTGCAGGGTGTGGTTAGTGGAGCCGCCGGTGGCGTGCAGGGCCACCACCGCATTGATCAGCACGCGCTCGTCGACGATCTCGGCCAGCGGCAGGAACTGCCCGCCCTGCCGGGTCAGGCGCGTCACCTGGCGCGCCGTTTCCACGGTCAGCGCCTCGCGCAGCGGGGTGTTGGGGTTGACGAAGGAGGCGCCCGGCAGGTGCAGGCCCATCATCTCCATGAGCATCTGGTTGGTGTTGGCGGTGCCATAGAAGGTGCAGGTGCCGGGGCTGTGGTAGGCGGCCATCTCCGAGGCCAGCAGCTCGTCGCGGCTGGCCTTGCCCTCGGCGTAGCGCTGGCGCACCTCGGCCTTGTCCTTGTTGGACAGGCCCGAGGGCATCGGCCCGGCGGGCACGAAGATCGACGGCAGGTGGCCGAAGCGCAGCGCGCCCATCAGCAGGCCGGGGACGATCTTGTCGCAGATGCCGAGGAACAGCGCCGCATCGAACATGTTGTGGGACAGCGCCACGGCGGTGGACAGCGCGATCACCTCGCGGCTGGCGATGCCCAGTTCCATGCCCGGCTCGCCCTGGGTGACGCCGTCGCACATGGCCGGCACGCCGCCGGCCACCTGCCCCACGGAACCTATGTCGCGCAGGGCCTGGCGGAGCTTCTCCGGGTAGTCCTCGTAGGGCTGGTGGGCCGAAAGCATGTCGTTGTAGGCGGTGACGATGGCGACGTTGGCCGCATCCATCAGGCGCAGGCGTTGCTTGTCGTGACCACCGCAGCCGGCCACGCCGTGGGCGAAGTTGGCGCACTGCAGCTTGCCGCGCTGCGGCCCTTCGCTGGCCGCCTGCTGGATCATCGCCAGGTAGCGCGCGCGGGTGGCGCGGCTGCGCGCCACCAGGCGCTCGGTTACTTCAAGGATGCGGGGATGCATGAGCTCGACTCCAGGTAGCGGGTAAATTTGTTTTTATAGAAACCACAATATTGCCACTCAGTGTAAAAATTAACCATAAAAAGCAAAATATTTTGTTATTACAACAACACCACCCTCAAGGCCCGCTTCCATCCATATAGACCACCGCCAGCGCTGGCTGACCTGGAGAATAACGCCGGGCCGGTATCGACACCTACCCCTTCCATGGCGCATTCCAGAGGCTTATGACCGCAGCAGATAGGCGCTAGCGCAAAATGCTCTAAGAAATAACTTGCGCGCAAAATAACTCAGCAGTAATTTCTGCCTCACCAGCTTACTTGGCGAACAAAAGATTAGCGAACAAACCAACTCCCGGAGACTCGCCATGAAAGCCCTGCTCACCCTCACCGCCGTCCTTGCCTTGTCCTCCACCAGCTTCGCCGACACCGGAAAGCAGGAGAACCGCCGCAGCGGCGCGCTGTACCCGGAATGGCTGATCAACCACGACGGCTGATCCGGAAGACCCTGAACACTCACACACCACGCAATCCCTACCCAACTGAAGGAATCCATCATGAGCATCGAAAACGTTCTCTACCGCGCCTATGCAGAAGCCACCGGCGGCCGTGACGGCCGCGCCATCTCCTCCGATGGCGTACTCGACGTCAGCCTGGCCACCCCTCGTGAACTGGGCGGCGCCGGCGGCGAAGGCACCAACCCCGAGCAACTCTTCGCCGCCGGTTACTCGGCCTGCTTCCTCGGTGCCCTGAAGTTCGTCGCCGCCCGCGACAAGCACAAGCTGCCGGCCGATACCTCCATCGAAGGTATCGTCGGCATCGGCGCCATCCCCACCGGTTTCGGCATCGAGGTGGAATTGCGCATCGACATCCCCGGGCTGGACCGCGAGGAAGCCCGCGCCATCGTCGACAAGGCCCACATCGTGTGCCCCTACTCCAATGCCACCCGCGGCAATATCGACGTGACCCTGACGCTGGTCTGAGTGGCGCAGGAAACGAAGGCGGGCATCCCGAGCGGGGTGCCCGCTTTCTTGCGCTGTAGGGGCGAATTCATTCGCCAAGCAGGCCGCCGGCCTGCCCTGACGAACATGAACGAGGGCCGCTTCGCAGCCCTTGGCGAATGAATTCGCCCCTACAATGAATGCACCTCAGTCCAGCCAAGGAGCGCAGCATGATCCTCTCCACCACCCCCACCCTCGAAGGCCGTGCCATTCGTGAATACAAAGGCATAGTGGTCGGCGAAGCCATTCTCGGCGCCAACGTGTTCCGCGACCTGTTCGCCGGCATCCGCGACATCATCGGCGGCCGTTCCGGCGCCTACGAGAAGGAACTGGCCCGTGCGCGGGAAATCGCCTTCGAGGAACTCTCCGAGCACGCCGAGAAGGTCGGTGCCAACGCGGTGGTCGGCATCGATATCGACTACGAGGTGGTCGGCCAGAACGGCAGCATGCTGATGGTGAGCATCAGTGGCACGGCGGTGGTGATCTGAGTCAGCCGTTCCCGGCCTTCAGCTGCTGCTTTTCCCGCGCCAGCTTGTAGGCCACGTAGTACTTGTAGATGTTGCCGACGTAATCCACCGTCTCGCGCCCGACGATGCGCGCGGCGGAGTGTTCGACATTGCCGAACCAGACGTTCTTGTCCAGCCCGGACTTCTCCGCCAGCCGCCGGAACTTGCGCAGGTTGCCCGGCCCCGCGTTGTAGGCGGCGAACGCCATCAGGGTTCGATTCTGGGGCGTCAGCGCCGGATCGTCGAGGTACTTGGACACCAGCAGGCGCAGGTACTTGGTGCCGGCCTCGATGTTTCGATCGGCGCTCTTGTCGACGTCCTGAATGCCGACACTCGGGTCGGCAGCGGTACTGGGCAACAACTGCATCACACCTACGGCGCCGCGCTGGCTGCGGGCGCCCTGGTTGAGCTGGGATTCCTGGTACCCCTGGGCCATCAGCATCAGGTAGTCGAAGTCGTAGGTGCCCGCGTGCTTCTCGAAGAAGGTCACCAGTTCAGTGAAACGCTTGAACTCCTCTTCGCTGGTGGCGGCATAGAGCGCCTTGCTGTTCTTCACATACTTATTGCGCAGGGCGTTGCCGAACGCCGTGCCCAGCTTGTGTCCCTTGGCGAATTCGGACAGGACCTTGAGCAACTGCGGGCTGCCCTTGCGCACGGCCCAGGCGATCTCGGTATCGTCCCTCAGATAGAACGCATCGTGGATCACCAGCTGTGTCAGCATCGATTGCCAGATCTCGGCGATGTAACGGTCGATCACGGTAGCGCCGATCAACCCGGCATTGACCATTTCCAGCAGGTCTTCGGACTCCAGATTCTCATCGGCGGGCTTGATCTTCACCGGTGCCAAGCCGCGCTTCTCGAAGTCTTCGTTGAGCGCCAGCAGGTGCTCGTAATAGCTGCTGGAGGGCCGCACCGTGATCTCCATTCCGGAGAGGTCCTCGATTTTCGTCAGCGGCTGGCTGCCGGGGCCGGTTACCAGGGCTTCGCGAATGCCCTTGGCGAAGGGCTCGCTGAAATCCACGGCTTCCAGACGCGTTCCGGTGATCGCCAAACCTCCGGCGCTGACGTCGCCCACACCGGCCACCAGCTTGGGAAGAAGTTCATTCCGGGCAACCGGAATGAACAGCACCCGCCAGCGCAGGGACTTGCTCTTGAGCGGGTACTTCTTGTCGAGCCAGTCCACGAAGGCCCTGCCGATCTCGTAGCTGATGCCCAGCTGTCGCCCTCGATCGACGGCATAGAACGTCTTGCTGTAAGGCACCAGGATGCGCACCAGGCGGCGTTCGCGCATTCCCTTGAAGTCGCCTGTCCAGATCCGCGGGACGGGCAGCACCATGGCATCGACCTCGGCCTCCTCCGCCGCACTCAACTCGACGCTGGGCAGATCCTCCGCCCACACACTCCGTACCAGCAGAAGCAGCACCAGCACCACAAGCTGCAGGGAATGCGCGGATCTCATGGAGCACCGCCTTCGCCGCCGGTGGCGGCGGGATCAGAATATCTCTTCGACCATCCTGAACGGATAGGGAGCCGCCTTGTACTTGCCGAGCTTGCCGCGCTTGGGCAACTCCACCTTGCTGTCGCGGGTCAGGTCCTTGTACGGAATCTGCTTGAGCAGGTGGCTGATGATATTCAGCCGCACCCGCCGCTTGTCTTCCGAGAGAGCCATGTACCAGGGCGCCCAGGACGAGTCGGTAGCGGCGAACATTTCGTCGCGGGCGCGGGTGTAATCGTCCCAGCGGGTATAGGACTTGAGGTCCATGGGCGAGAGTTTCCAGACCTTGCGCCCATCGTCGATGCGATCCTTGAGGCGGCGGGTCTGCTCCTCGGCGCTCACTTCCAGCCAGTACTTGATGAGGATGATTCCGGACTCGACCATCATCTTCTCGAACAAGGGGGTCACGGCGAGGAACTTGTGCGCCTGCTCCTCGGTGCAGAAGCCCATGACCCGCTCAACGCCCGCGCGGTTGTACCAGCTGCGGTCGAAGATCACCACTTCGCCGGCCGCCGGCATATGGGCCAGGTAGCGCTGGCCGTACATCTGGGTCTTTTCCCGCTCGGTGGGAGCCGGCAGCGCCACGACGCGGAACACCCGCGGGCTGACCCGTTCGGTAATGGCCTTGATGGTCCCGCCCTTGCCGGCGCCATCACGTCCCTCGAACACGATGCAGACCTTGAGCCCCTGGGCCACCACCCACTGCTGCAGCTTCACCAGTTCCCCATGCAGGCGCTCGAGTTCTTCCTCGTACTCCTTGCGACCGATGTTGCCCTCTCCCGCCGACTCGTTGGCGGCTGCCTTCTTCTTGCCCTTTGCCATGACCCGCTCCGTTGTATGGGAATCCGTTCCATACAAGCTAGCTGAGCTCTGGCGGCTTGCAGCTGCGGCGAAACGCCTCCGGTCGGCGCCGCTACGGCAAAGGCACGACGCCCCGACTGCCAGGGCAGGTCGGGGCGTCGTGCGCAGGCGGGGCTGGGCGCTTATTCGGCCAGGCTCAGCTCGGCCTCGGCTTCCTTCCCGCTGCGCGTGGCCAGGCAGTAGTACAGCGGGCAGGTCACCAGCAGCCCGACCAGCCAGGAGAGGTCCACGCCCTCGATGTAGTTGGCGTAGGGGCCGACATAGAGCGCGGTATTGGCGAAGGGCAGCTGCACCAGGATGCCGATGAAGTAGGCCGTGATCGCATGGGGGTTGAAGCGCCCGTAGATGCCGCCGTCGGCCTTGAAGATCGAGGCGATGTCGTAGCGACCGCGCTTGATCAGGTAGAAGTCCACCAGGTTGATCGTGGCCCAGGGCACCAGGACCAGCAGCAGCGCAAGGATCAGGCCGATGAAATGGGAAATGAAATTGGCCGACGCACCCAGCGCCATCACGCAGCTGCCAGCCAGCACCACGGCGGAGAGGATCACCCGTACGCGGATGCTCGGCGTCCAGTTGCCGGCGAAGGTCTGGATCGAGGTGACGATGGACAGCACCGCACCGTACAGGTTGAGGGCGTTGTGGCTGATGATGTTGAGCAGGAACAGCAGCATCAGGACCGGGCCGAGCACGCCGGTTGCCTGTTTCACCGCCGCCATGGCCTCGGTGCCTTCCGGGGTTGCCAGCACGGCCACCGCGCCGAAGCTGAAGGACAGGATGGTGCCCAGGCTGGCGCCGAAATAGGTGGCCCAGAACGGCCTGGCGATGCCGATGCTGGCCGGCAGGTAGCGCGAGTAGTCCGACACGTAGGGCGAGAAGCTCAGCTGCCAGATGATCCCCAGGCAAATGGTGGCCACGAAGCCCGCCAGGTTGTAGCCGCCACGGCTGAAGAAGTCCGCCGGCAGCTCGCTGCAGAAGATGGCGACGAAGCCGACCAGCAACGCGCCGCCCATCACCCAGGTACCGATGCGGTTGAGGGTATGGATGAAGCGGTAGCCGATCACGCCGATGGCGGTGGCGCTGATGGCACCGATGATGATGGCTGCCGGCAGCGGCACGGCCGGTGCGATGCCGTGGATCGACTCGCCTGCCAGGACGATGTTGGAAATGAAGAAGCCGACATAGATGACCGCGGCGAACAACACGATCAGCAGCGCGCCGTAGCGGCCGAACTGGCCCCGGCTCTGGACCATCTGCGGAATGCCCATCTGCGGTCCCTGGGCCGAGGCGAGGGCGATGAACACACCGCCGATCATGTGCCCCAGCACAATGGCCAGCAGCCCCCAGAGCAGGTCAAGGTGGAACACCTGGACCACCATGGCACCCGTGACTATCGGCAGTGGCGCGATATTGGTGCTGAACCAGAGGGTGAACAGGTCGCGCGCCTTGCCATGACGCTCGGCAGGCGGCACGTAGTCGACGGTATGGTTCTCGATCAGCGTCTGCTGGGATTTCTCGGACATCGTCTTGCCTTGCTTCTTGTCTTTGTAGAAAAGCCTCGAGGGTCTGGCTTTCGGGGGCTGCGCTTGCAGCTTCGACAGCCCGATACGCGAACACCATATTATGGTATTCCAAGACTCAGACAAGGCTTTTTTCAGGGCCGATCTGTACTGAAACGGGTCTTTCCGCCTGCTGAAACGTTCAACCATTTTTCGCTTGAAGCCCGTATTTACTGGCCTGCAGCGACTCAATCGACGTTTGTCGGCAAGCGCTGAGCGGTGGAAAAATACCGCTTGCATTGCAAGTATTACGGTATACCATCAGACACAGATGCGCTGCCGGTCGCAGCCACTTGCTCCCGATAGGTACCCGAAATGATCGACACCAATGCCTACAAACAAGTCATGGGCTCCTTCCCCTCCGGCGTCACCGTCATCACTACCCTGGACGATGACGGCCAGATCGTCGGGCTGACCGCCAGCGCCTTCAGCTCCCTGTCCATGGACCCGGCCCTGGTGCTGTTCTGCCCCAACTACAGTTCCGACTCCTATCCGGTGCTGATCAGCAGCAAGCGCTTCGCCATCCACCTGCTCTCCGCCGACCAGCAGGGCGAGGCCTACGCCTTCGCCAAGAAAGGCAAGGACAAGGCCCAGGGCATCGACTGGACCCTGAGCGAACTGGGCAACCCGATCCTGGCCAATGCCACCGCCATCATCGAATGCGAGCTGTGGCGCGAATACGAAGGCGGCGACCACGCCATCCTGGTGGGTGCCGTGAAGAACCTGATCGTGCCCGAGCAGGCCGTGGTACCGATGGTCTACTGCCGCGGCAAGATGGGGGCCCTGCAGGCCTTCGCCTGATTCAATCCTCGTGTGCTTTGATTCCCGCCCCCTTTATTGGGGGCTTTTTTTTTATGGGGGCTGATGGCCCGTAGGGTGGGCTTCAGCCCACGCTGTTCTCCGCTGGTGGGCTGAATAGCTCAGACGCCCTTGTAGGGTGCGCCGTGCGCACCAGCGTCTGGGCATGGCGCCGGACCTACCTCTGGAATCGGTGCGCGCAGCGCACCCTACCGTGAAGCACATACGGGCTTAACGCACGAGGCCAGGGTTTCCCCAAAGGTGTCACCGGAAGTCAGGAGGCTGATAGAAGGAACTTGCGGATATTCCATATTATGGTATACCAATATCCATCAAGCCGCCCCGCCCTTCCGAGGACACCGGCGGGGTCCCCCACAGCAGCCGGCCGATCCATGGCCGAACAGAAAATGGTTCGAGGTAAGCGACATGAAATTCTCTTTGTTCGTGCACATGGAGCGCTATGACGAGCAGATCAGCCATCGTCAGCTGTTCGAAGACCTGACCGAGCTGACCCTGATGGCGGAAGCCGGTGGTTTCAGCACCGTGTGGATCGGCGAACACCACGCGATGGAATACACCATCTCGCCGAGCCCCATGCCGCTGCTCTCCTACCTCGCCGCCCGCACCACCACCATCCGCCTGGGCGCCGGCACCATCATCGCGCCCTTCTGGCACCCCATCCGCGTGGCCGGCGAGTGCGCGCTGCTGGACGTGATCAGCAACGGCCGCATGGAAGTGGGCCTGGCGCGCGGCGCCTACCAGTACGAATTCGATCGCATGGCCGGCGGCATGCCCGCCACCAGTGGCGGCCAGGCCCTGCGCGAAATGGTCCCGGTGGTGAAAGCCCTGTGGCAGGGCGATGTCGCCCATGACGGCGAAATCTGGAAGTTCCCCACCTCCACCTCCTCGCCGCGCCCGATCCAGAAACCCACTCCGCCGATCTGGATCGCCGCTCGCGACCCGGACTCCCACAACTTCGCCGTGGCCAATGGCTGCAACGTGATGGTCACCCCGCTGATGAAGGGTGACGAGGAAGTGGTGGACCTGAAGAACAAGTTCGAGGGCGCCCTGGCCAACAACCCGGATGTGCCGCGCCCGCAACTCATGGTGCTGCGCCACACCCATGTGCACAGCGTGGACGATCCGCAAGGCTGGAAGGTCGGCGCTGCCGCCATCTCGCGCTTCTACCGCACCTTCGATGCCTGGTTCGGCAACAAGGAAACCCCGGTCAACGGCATCCTCCAGCCGAGCCCGGAAGAGAAGTTCAAGGACCGCCCGGAGTTCGAGCTGGAGAACATCCGCAAGAACACCATGATCGGCACCCCGGAAGAAATCATCGCGCGCATCCGCCATTACCAGGAGCTGGGCGTGGACGAGTTCAGCTTCTGGGCCGACAACAGCCTGTCCCACGCCGAGAAGAAGAAGTCGCTGGAGCTGTTCATCAAGCACGTGGTGCCGGCGTTCCGCTGATATATGCTGCAGACGGCCGGATCGGGCGATCCGGCCGCCCTTCACCAACCCACAGGTGGTCGAACGCCATGTACGAGACTGGCATCACCTTCTGCCCCCGCAATCCACTGCCCGGGGCCGCCACGGCCTATCTGCGCGGCAAGTGGAGCCCCGCCCACCTCTTCCTCAAGCGCTTGCGCTCCTCCGTCACGGCCAAGCAGAACGGCTTCTGGCAGATAGTCCGCTGACCAACTCTCTCCGCTGAAATTCGCCCGCGTCCGACGTTTCGACGCCCTGGCGAGGCGCCTTCGTGCGCCTGGCCGGCAGGAAACGTCGGCGCGAACTCATGGCCGAACAACAAGAGTTGCTCATGAACACTGACAGAGCCTTCCTCGTCATCGACCTGCAGCAGGAGGACGCCTTCCCCCTGCACGACCTGCACCCGGTCATCGCCAATAACGCCTCGCTGCTTGCCGCCATGCGCGGTGCCGGCATCCCCGTCATCTATACCCGGCACGTCAACGCGGCGGACGGCAGCGACCTGCCCCCGGGCGAGCCGCTGGACAGCGCCGGACGCCCGCTCAGCTACCGCGCCGGCACCCGCCAGGTGGAGATCTGCGGCGCCCTGGCGCCACAGCCCGGCGACCGGGTTATCGACAAGCCGCGCTACAGCGCCTTCCACCGCACGGACCTGGACCGGCAATTGCGGGAACTGGGTGTACGCCGGCTGATCGTCACCGGGGTGCTCACCGACGCCTGCGTCCTGGCCACGGTGCTGGACGCCTTCGCCCTCGGCTACGGCGTCGACCTCATCGCCGACGCCTGCACCAGCACCACCGAGGCGGCCCACAACGCCGTGCTGCTGATCATGGCCAACTGGGTCTACGCCATCGAACTCTTCTCCACCGACCAGTTCCTGCGGCGGCTGGACGGCGAGCCGCATCAGTCCTGCCGCCCGACGGAGCCGGACCAGTTCGCCCACCGCCCCGATCAGTTCGTCGCCACCATCGTCCGCCTGCAGGCCACTCTCGGCCTGCCGCGCCGTGAACAGGAGTGATCGCCATGAATGTCGAGAAACGCAGCATCGATTTCATCCCTGAAAGCGAACGTCACGGCCAGCCGGGTTCGCTGTTCTACATCTGGTTCGGCGCCAACATGAACATCACCACCATCGCCTCTGGCGTGCTGCCCGTGATGCTCGGCCTGAACCTGTTCTGGAGCGCCGCGGCCATCGTCGTCGGCTCGCTGATCGGCGCCCTCTTCATGGCCTCGCACTCGGCCCAGGGGCCGAAGCTGGGCATCCCGCAGATGATCCAGAGCCGCGCCCAGTTCGGCGTGGTCGGCGCCGTGCTGCCGCTGCTGTTCGTGATGCTCATCTACCTGGGCTTCTTCGTCAGCAACACGCTGCTGGCGGCCCAGGCCATCGAATCGGTCAGCCCGCTGGGCGGCAACGGCAACATCTACCTGATCAGCGCGCTGTGCTTCCTGGTGGCGCTCTATGGCTACCGCCTGATCCACCGGCTGCAGAAGCTGTTGTCGCTGCTTTCGGTGCTGGTATTCCTGGTCGCCACCGCCCTTGCCCTGGGCCTGCCGATCCCCGAGGGGCAGTGGTCGCCGGCCGGCTTCTCCCTGTCGAAGTTCCTGGTGGCGGTGAGCATCGCGGTCACCTGGCAGCTGTCCTATGCGCCTTATGTCGCCGACTACTCGCGCTACCTGCCGAGTTCAACGCCGATGTCGCAGGTGTTCTGGTACAGCTACGCCGGCACCGTGGCGGGTGGCGCCTGGATGATGATCCTCGGCGCCGTGCTGAGCGTCGCCATCGGCGGCTTCTCCGATAACGTCGGCAGCCACCTGGCGCTGCTGTTCGGCGCAGCAGCGTTGCCGCTGTTCGCCTTCCTTCTCTACGGCCAGGTGGCGATCAACGTGTTCAACCTCTATGGCGCCTTCATGTCCACGGTCACGGTGATCGAGCCTTTCTCCCGCCTGCGCGTAACGCCCCTGGTCCGCGGACTGTTCATGCTGGCCATCAGCGTGATCGCCACCGCCTTGTGCACCATCAGCCAGGAAGACTTCATCAGCTATTTCCTGAACTTCATCTTCTTCATGAGCTACTTCCTCATCCCGTGGACCGCCATCAACTTGGTGGACTACTACTGCCTGAGGAAAGGCGACTACTGCGTGCCGGACATCTTCGACCTGAACGGCCGCTACGGCCGGGTCAACCTGGTGGCCTGCGGCAGCTTCCTGCTGACCATCCTGCTGGAGATCCCCTTCATGAACACCACCCTCTACGTCGGTCCCATCGCCACCGCGCTGGATGGCGTCGACCTGGCCTGGGTGGTCGGATTGCTGGTTCCGGCGCTGACCTACTACTGGGCGATGCGGCGCAAGGTCGCAAGCGCGGCTGAACGGTCGCTGGCCCAATAGCCGCACACACCTGCCGGGGTGGAACAGCCTTTGTAGGGGCGAATTCATTCGCCAAGGGGCGCGCAGCGCCCCCATCGGTTACACGGGCCGGGCCTTCGGCTCGGTTGGCGAATGAATTCGCACCTACAGCCCCCACATCAACGGAATCTCGTATTACGGTATTCCATATTTTCTCTTATCCTTGGCACCCCGCCGCCAGCTGCATCCCAGGCCCTCCACGACCTTCCGTCGCCAAGCCCTACCCTCCCCCGCCACCTGGCTCTTGCATATTCAATATTATGGTATACCATCAGACAACAAGAGACTTCCCCAACCAGGAGAGCCCAATGAGCTTCGAAATCCGCAAGATCGTCAGCTACGTGGAAGAGACCTTCATCGAAGGCGGCAAGGCAACCGACAAGCCGGTGACCATGGTGGGCCTGGCCGTGGTGATCAAGAACCCGTGGCTCGGCCGCGGCTTCGTCGAAGACCTCAAGCCCGAGATCAAGGCCAACTGCTCCGACCTCGGCGCCATGATGGTCGAGCGCCTCACCGCCGCCATCGGCGGTGCCGCGAAGATCGAAGCCTATGGCAAGGCCGCCGTGGTCGGCGCCGACGGTGAGATCGAACACGCCTCCGCAGTTATCCACACCCTGCGCTTCGGCAACCACTACCGCCAGGCGGTGAACGCCAAGAGCTACCTGAGCTTCACCAACAAGCGCGGCGGCCCGGGCACCTCGATCCAGATCCCGATGATGCACAAGGACGACGAGGGCCTGCGCTCCCACTACATCACCCTGGAAATGCAGATCGAAGACGCACCTCGCGCCGACGAAATCATCGTCGTGCTGGGCGCTGCCGACGGTGGTCGCCTGCACCCGCGCATCGGCAACCGCTACATCGACCTGGAAGAGCTGGCCGCCGAGCAGGCCCAGTGACCCCAACGCCTGTGCAGGAGCGATCCATGATTCGGCTCACCGCTGAACGCACACCGGCCGGCACCAGCTATCTGGCGACCGGCCAAGGCCACCCCGTGGTGCTGATCCACGGCGTCGGCCTGAACAAGGAAATGTGGGGCGGCCAGATTGTCGGCCTGGCCCCGCACTTCCAGGTCATCGCCTACGACATGCTCGGCCACGGCGCCAGCCCGCGCCCGGAGCCGGGCACCGGCCTGGTGGGCTATGCCGAGCAGCTGCGCGAACTGCTGGAGCACCTGAAGCTGGAGCGGGCCACCGTCATCGGCTTCTCCATGGGTGGCCTGGTGGCGCGGGCCTTCGCCCTGCACCATCCGCAGCGACTGGAAGGCCTGGTGATCCTCAACAGCGTGTTCAACCGCAGCGCCGAGCAGCGCGCCGGGGTGATCGAACGCACCCGCCAGGCCGCCGAACACGGCCCGGACGCCAATGCCGAGGCGGCCCTGTCGCGCTGGTTCAGCCGCGAGTACCAGGCAGCCAATCCGGCGCAGATCGCCGCCATCCGCCAGACCCTTGCCAGCAATGACCCGCAGGGCTATCTGACTACCTATGAGCTGTTCGCCACCCAGGACATGTACCGCGCCGAGGACCTGGACAGCATCAAGGTGCCGACCCTGGTCGCCACCGGCGAACTGGACCCGGGCTCGACGCCCGAGATGGCCCGGCAACTGGCCGCATGCATTCCGGGTGCCCGGGTGGTGGTGCTCGACGAGCAACGGCACATGATGCCGGTGGAGTCGCCGCGTCTGGTGAACCAGATGCTGCTGGAGTTCCTCCAGCAGGCAGAGACCTTCCAGAATCAAGCAAAGGGGATCGTCGCATGACGCTCGCACGCTTCCAGATGTGCATCGACGGCCAGTGGGTCGATGCGCTGTCCGGCAAGACCTTCGAAAGCCTCAACCCGGCCCTGGCCGAGCCCTGGGCAGCGCTCCCCGATGCCGACGAGGCGGATGTCGAGCGTGCCGTGCAGGCGGCCCAGAAGGCCTTCGAGAACCCGGCCTGGCGCGGCCTTTCCGCCACCGCTCGGGGCAAGCTGCTGCGCCGCCTGGGCGACCTGATCGCCGAGAACAAGGAACACCTGGCCCAGCTGGAAAGCCGCGACAACGGCAAGCTGATCCGCGAGACCCGTGGTCAGGTCGGCTACCTGCCGGAATTCTTCCACTACACCGCGGGCCTCGCGGACAAGCTGGAAGGCGGCACCCTGCCCATCGACAAGGCGGACATGTTCGCCTACACGGTGCACGAGCCGCTGGGCGTGGTGGCCGGGATCATCCCCTGGAACAGCCCGCTGTACCTGACCGCGATCAAGCTGGCCCCGGCGCTCGCCGCCGGCAACACCATCGTCCTCAAGCCCTCCGAGCACGCCTCGGCGACCATCCTCGAACTGGCGCGCCTGGCCCTGGAAGCCGGCTTCCCGGCGGGCGTGGTCAACGTGGTCACCGGCTTCGGCCCGAGCACCGGCGCGGCGCTGACCCGCCATCCGCTGGTGCGCAAGATCGCCTTCACCGGCGGCGCCGCCACCGCCCGCCACGTGGTGCGCAGCAGCGCGGAGAACTTCGCCAAGCTGTCCCTGGAACTGGGCGGCAAGTCGCCCAACATCATCTTCGCTGACGCCGACCTGGACAGCGCCATCAACGGCGCCGTGGCCGGCATCTTCGCCGCCTCCGGGCAGAGCTGCGTGGCCGGCTCGCGCCTGCTGGTGCAGGACGAGATCTACGACCAGTTCGTCGAGCGCCTGGTGGCCCGTGCCCAGCGCATCCGCATCGGCAACCCGCAGGACGACAGCAGCGAGATGGGCCCCATGGCCACCGCGCAGCAGCTCGCCGTGGTGGAAGGCCTGGTGGCCGACGCCCTGGCCGAAGGCGCGCGCCTGCGCCTGGGCGGCAAGCGCCCCGCGATCGACGCCAAGGGCTGGTACTACGAGCCGACCCTGTTCGAGTGCGACCGCAACTCGATGAAGATCATGCAGGAAGAAGTCTTCGGCCCGGTGGCCTCGGTCATCCGTTTCAAGGACGAGGCCGAGGCCCTGGCCATCGCCAACGACTCGCAATTCGGCCTCGCCGCCGGCATCTGGACCCGCGACCTCGGCCGCGCACATCGCTTAGCCCGTGACATCCGCTCCGGGATCATCTGGGTCAACACCTACCGTGCGGTGTCGGCCATGGCGCCCATCGGCGGCTTCCACAACAGCGGCTACGGCCGCGAGAGCGGCATCGACTCGGTGCTGGCCTACACCGAACTGAAGACGGTGTGGATCAACCTCTCGCAAGCGCCCATGCCCGACCCCTTCGTGATGCGTTGAGAGGAGACCCGCGATGATCGAACCCGGCATTTACAAAGACGTGATGGGCTCCTTCCCCTCCGGCGTCACCGTGGTCACCACCCTTGACGCCGAGGGCGAAATCGTCGGCATCACCGCCAGCGCCTTCAGCGCCCTGTCCATCGAGCCGCCGCTGGTGCTGTTCTGCCCCAACTACGCCTCGGACACCTACCCGGTGCTGCGCGACAGCAAGCAGTTCGCCATCCACCTGCTCTGCGCCGACCAGCAGGCCGAGGCCTACGCCTTCGCCAAGAAGGGCAAGGACAAGGCCAAGGGCATCGAGTGGCACTTGAGCGAACTGGGCAACCCGCTGCTCGCAAAGGCCACCGCCATCATCGAATGCGAACTGTGGCGCGAGTACGACGGCGGTGACCACGCCATCATCGTCGGGGCGGTGAAGAACCTGATCCTGCCCAAGGACGAGGTCACGCCCATGGTCTACCACAAGGGCAAGCTTGGCGCCCTGCCGGAGATCGCCTGAGTCACCTTCAGGGCCGCCCGCCACCACTCTCGGCAGCGGCCCTTTTTTTATTGCAACCGACGTTGCCGGAGGAACCACCCATGAGCAACGACAAGTACGCCAAGGGCCTGGAGATTCGCACCAAAGTCCTGGGCGAGGCCTATGTGAACAAGTCGATCCAGAACGCCGACGACTTCACCCGCCCGCTGCAGGAACTGGTCACCGAGTACTGCTGGGGCCACGTCTGGGGCCGGGACGGCTTATCGCTGAAGGAACGCAGCATGATAAACTTGGCCATGATTTCGGCGCTCAACCGCCCCCATGAGCTGAAGCTGCATGTCCGCGGCGCCCTGCGCAACGGCCTGTCCCGTGAGCAGATCCGCGAGATCCTCCTGCAAGTCGGCATCTACTGCGGTGTGCCGGCGGCGGTGGACAGCTTCCGCATCGCCCGCGAGGCTTTCGCCGAGGCCGATGCCGAGGCCCAGGGTTGACCGCCGGCGCTACCCGATGATGGAGCACCCTGTGGTGCTCCTTCGTTTTTCCTACGGACAGCCATTACCAGAGCGGACCACATGAAACGCTTGCCCCTCGACGACAGCTTCAAGGTCAACCGCAATCCCGTCACCCTGCGCGAGATCGTCCTCGACAAGCTGCGGGGCGCCATCCTGAACTTCCAGCTGCTGCCCGGCGACCGCCTGGTGGAGCGCGACCTATGCGACCGCCTGGGCGTCAGCCGCACCTCGGTACGCGAGGCCCTGCGCCACCTGGAGTCCGAGGGCCTGGTGGAGTTCGCCGATGCCAAGGGTCCGCGCGTGGCCATCATCACCCTGGAAGACGCCTGCGACATCTACGAGCTGCGCTGCGTGCTCGAAGGCCTGATCGTCCAGCTCTTCACCCTCAACGCCAAGGCCAAGGACATCCGCGCCCTGGAGCGCGCCCTCGAGGAGAACCGCAAGGCCCTCGAGGAAGGCGAGCTGCAGCAGGTGCTGGAGTCCGTGCAGGGCTTCTACGACGTGCTGCTGGAAGGCTCCGGCAACCACATCGCCGCCACCCAGCTGCGCCAGCTGCAGGCGCGCATCAGCTACCTGCGCGCCACCTCGGTGTCCCAGGAGAACCGCCGCGGCGCCAGCAACAAGGAAATGGAGCGCATCGTCGAAGCCATCAAGAGCGGCGACCCGCTGGCCGCCCACCAGGCCTCGGTGGACCACGTGCGCGCCGCCGCCAAGGTGGCTCTGGACTACCTCAAGTCCAAGCAGGACGAGCCGGGCAAGGTGCGCGAAATCGTCACCCCCATCGTCCTGAAAGAACCGCGCATCGGACGCTGACGCCATGCCCGCCCCGCGCTTCTGTCCCGGTTGCGGCAGCGGCGGCCTGAGCCGCCAGTGCCCGCCGGGGGACACCCATGAACGGCTGGTGTGCGCGGCCTGCGGCTATATCCATTACGTAAACCCGAAGATCATCGCCGGCTGCATCATCGAGCAGGACGGCAAGTACCTCCTCTGCCAGCGCGCCATCCCGCCGCGCCCCGGCACCTGGACCCTGCCCGCCGGCTTCATGGAACAGGGCGAAACCACCGAGGAAGCGGCCCTGCGCGAGGTCTGGGAAGAGAGCGGCGTGCGCGCCGAGATCGTCTGCCCCTACTCCATCTTCAGCGTGCCGAAGATCAGCGAGGTCTACATCATCTTCCGCGCCACCGCCCTGGAAGTGACCGGCCAGCACGGCCCGGAAACCCTCGACTACCGCTTCTTCGCCCCCGAGGAGATTCCCTGGGACGCCATCTACTACCCCGCCATCCGGCAGATCCTCGAGCGCTATATCGAAGAGCGCGAGGCGGGGGTGTATGGCATCTACATGGGCAATGACGATACCGGGAAGATTCATTTCATCCGCTGAGGCGTTGCTCGCTCGCGCGAACCACTTTTGTAGGGGCGAATTCATTCGCCATGCAGACCGAAGGTCTGCCCTGCCAATCATCAGGGGCAGCTGCGCCGCCCTTGGCGAATGAATTCGCCCCTACAGGAAAAGCGCCCTGATCAGGGCTCCACCCCCTCCACAATGATCACCTCCGCCTTTGCCACCCCCTGGCGATATCCACAGGCCTCCTGATACTCCGCCGAGCGGTAGCAGGCCAGCGCCTGGTCGTAGGAATCGAACTCGATCACCACGCTGCGCTGGGGCGTCGGCCTGCCCTCCAGGGCTTCCGAACGGCCACCCCGGGCCAGCAGCCTGCCGCCATACTTGGCGAAGGCGGCCGGTGCGCGACGGGTGTATTCGCTGTAACGCTCCGGGTCCGTCACATCGACGTGGGCGATCCAGTAAGCCTTCATGCTGACCTCTGCTGTTTCGGCTAAATTGGTATTATGGTATACCAGAATACCTTCCCCTTTATCCAGCCAGGTGTCACACCATGCCGTTCAATCGCATCGAAGAACTCATCGAAGACTACCGCCAGGGCAAGATGGTCCTCCTGGTGGATGACGAAGACCGCGAGAACGAAGGCGACTTGCTGCTGGCCGCGGAGAAATGCACCCCCGAGGCGATCAACTTCATGGCCCGCGAAGCCCGTGGTCTGATCTGCCTGACCCTGACCGACGAACACTGCCAGCGCCTCGGCCTGGAACAGATGGTGCCGGCCAACGGCAGCGCCTTCGCCACTGCCTTCACCGTTTCCATCGAAGCCGCCAGCGGCGTCACCACCGGCATCTCCGCCGCCGACCGCTGCCACACCGTGCTCACCGCCGTGGCGCCGGAGGCCTGCGCCGACGACCTGGTGCAGCCCGGCCACATCTTCCCCCTGCGCGCCCGCGAAGGCGGCGTGCTGACCCGCGCCGGGCACACCGAAGCCGGCTGCGACCTGGCGCGGATGGCCGGTTTCACCCCGGCCTCGGTGATCGTCGAAGTGATGAACGACGACGGCAGCATGGCCCGCCGGCCGGACCTGGAAGCCTTCGCCGAGAAGCACGGCATCAGGATCGGCACCATCGCCGACCTGATCCACTACCGCCTGAGCACCGAACACACCGTCACCCGCATCGGCGAGCGCGACCTGCCTACGGTGCACGGCACCTTCCGCCTGGTCACCTATGAAGATCGCATCGAAGGCGGCGTGCACATGGCCATGGTGATGGGTGATATCCACCGCGACGAGCCGACCCTGGTGCGAGTGCATGTGATCGACCCGCTACGCGACCTGGTGGGCGCCGAATACACCGGGCCGAAGAACTGGACCCTCTGGGCCGCCCTGCAGAAGGTGGCCGAAGCCGGCCACGGCGTGGTGGTGGTGCTGGCCAACAACGAATCCTCCCAGGCCCTGCTGGAGCGCGTGCCGCAACTCACCCAGCCGCGCCGGCAGTTCAGCCGCTCGCAGTCGCGCATCTACTCCGAAGTGGGCACCGGCGCGCAGATCCTCCAGGACCTGGGCGTCGGCAAGCTGCGCCACCTGGGCGCGCCGCTGAAATACGCGGGCCTGACCGGCTACGACCTGGAAGTGGTGGAGACCCTGCCGTTCGAGGGGTGAGGCCCGACTTCGTAGCCAGGTAACCCGGATGCTTCTCCTGTAGGGGCGAATTCATTCGCCAAGGGCTGCGCAGCAGCCCCCAATGGCCCACAGGGCAGACCTGCGGTCTGCCTGGCGAATGAATTCGCCCCTACAACGGTTCCCCTCGCGCTCGTAACGGGGCTTCCAGCATCGATGGCGACCACCGGCAACGCCGAGGACTTGCAGAAAGTTTGGAATACCATAATATGACATTCCGTAGGCCGAGATAATTTCCGGGACCGCCTCCCGCCCCGGCCGCCCTTGAAGCCTCACCCAGTGAGGTCCCTGCTCCTGATAAGCGGGTAGAAAGCGAAGCCCGCTTGCGTACAAACACAACAATGAGGGCAAGCAAGATGGTGTTCAAAAAACGTGCAGCAGTGGTTCTCGCCGCAGCCTTCCTGACCGCGACCGGCACCGCCGCCATCGCCGCCGACAACATCAGCTTCGTCAGCTGGGGCGGCACCACCCAGGACGCGCAGAAGCAGGCCTGGGCCGAGCCCTTCAGCGAAGCCAGCGGCATCCGCGTGGTGCAGGACGGCCCCACCGACTACGGCAAGCTGAAAGCCATGGTGGAAAGCGGCAACGTGCAGTGGGACGTGGTGGACGTCGAAGCCGACTTCGCCCTGCGTGCCGCCGCCGAAGGCCTGCTGGAGCCCCTGGACTTCGGCGTGATCCAGCGCGACAAGATCGACCCGCGCTTCGTTTCCGACCACGGTGTCGGCTCCTTCTTCTTCTCCTTCGTGCTCGGCTACAACCAGGGCAAGGTCGGCGGCAAGACCCCGCAGGACTGGACCGCCCTGTTCGATACCGCCAACTACCCGGGCAAACGCGCCCTCTACAAGTGGCCGAGCCCCGGCGTACTGGAACTGGCCCTGCTGGCCGATGGCGTGCCCGCCGACAAGCTTTACCCGCTGGACCTGGACCGCGCCTTCAAGAAGCTCGACACCATCAAGAAAGACATCGTCTGGTGGGGTGGTGGCGCCCAGTCCCAGCAACTGCTGGCCTCCGGCGAAGCGACCCTCGGCCAGTTCTGGAACGGCCGCGTCTACGCCCTGCAGCAGGACGGCGCGCCGGTGGGCGTGAGCTGGAAGCAGAACCTGGTCATGGCCGACTTCCTGGTCATCCCCAAGGGCGCCAAGAACAAGGACGCGGCCATGAAGTTCCTGGCCAACGCCAGCAGCGCCAAGGGCCAGGCCGAGTTCGCCAACCTCACCGCCTACGCCCCGGTGAACGTCGACAGCGTCGGCCAGCTCAAGGGTGACCTCGCCCCCAACCTGCCCACTGCCTACGCTAAGGATCAGATCACCCTCGACTACGCATACTGGGCCAAGAACGGCCCGGCTATCGCCGCGCGGTGGAACGAATGGCTGGTCAAGTGAAGATGGCTGCCATCCAGCCCAACTCGCCGGCCAAGGCCACTGGAGGTGCAGCCCGCGCCTCCGCTGGCACTGATTCCAAGGCTGCGTCGATGAAGCAAGACAACCAGGCCGCGCTGCGTTGGCGCGGTGCCCGCAACCTGATCCCGGCCCTGCTGTTCCTCAGCCTGTTCTTCCTCGCGCCGCTGATCGGGCTGCTGCTGCGCGGCGTGCTGGAACCGACGCCGGGCCTGGGCAACTACGAGCAGCTGTTCGCCAACTCGGCCTATGCCCGCGTGCTGTTCAACACCTTCGCGGTCGGCGGCCTGGTGACCCTGATCAGCCTGCTGCTGGGCTTCCCCCTGGCCTGGGTGATCACCCTGGTGCCGCGTGGCTGGGGCCGCTGGCTGCTGAACATCGTGCTGCTGTCGATGTGGACCAGCCTGCTGGCGCGCACCTACTCCTGGCTGGTGCTGCTGCAGGCCTCGGGAGTGATCAACAAGGTGCTGATGGCGATGGGCATCATCGACCAGCCGCTGGAAATGGTGCACAACCTCACAGGCGTGGTGATCGGCATGAGCTACATCATGATCCCGTTCATCGTGCTGCCGCTGCAGGCCACCATGTCGGCCATCGACCCGATGGTGCTGCAGGCCGGTTCCATCTGCGGCGCCAGCCCCTGGACCAACTTCACCCGGGTATTCCTGCCGCTGTGCCGGCCGGGGCTGTTCTCCGGCGGCCTGATGGTCTTCGTCATGTCCCTCGGCTACTACGTCACCCCGGCCCTGCTCGGTGGCGCGCAGAACATGATGCTGCCGGAGTTCATCGTCCAGCAGGTGCAGTCCTTCCTCAACTGGGGCCTGGCCAGCGCCGCCGCCGCGCTGCTGATCGCCATCACCCTGGTCCTGTTCTACCTCTACCTGAAGCTGCAGCCGGAATCCCCGGTGGCTTCGAGCACTGCGAGGTAAGCCATGCTGCTGTCACCCAACGCCATGGGCCTGCGCCTGCGCATCGGCCTCTACCTCACCACCGGGGCGATCGCGGCCTTCCTGCTGCTGCCGATCCTGTTCATCGTGCTGCTGTCCTTCGGCTCCTCCCAGTGGCTGGTGTTCCCGCCGCCGGGCTGGACGCTGAAGTGGTACGGGCAGTTCTTCTCCAACGCCGAGTGGATGGAGTCGGCCCTGGCCAGCCTCAAGGTGGCCGTGCTGACCACCGTCTGCTCCGTGGCCCTGGGCCTGCCCACCGCCTTCGCCCTGGTGCGCGGCAAGTTCCCCGGCCGGGAGTTCCTCTACGGCCTGTTCACCCTGCCGATGATCGTGCCGCTGGTGATCATCGCGGTGGCCGTGTACGCGCTGTTCCTCAAGCTGGGCTACACCGGGACGCTGTTCTCCTTCGTGGTCAGCCACGTGATCGTCGCCCTGCCCTTCACCATCATCTCGATCATCAACTCGCTGAAGCTGTTCGATCAGTCCATCGAGGATGCCGCGGTGATCTGCGGCGCCTCGCGGCTACAGGCGGTATTCAAGGTGACCTTCCCGGCGATCCGCCCCGGCATGATGGCCGGCGCCCTGTTCGCCTTCCTGGTCTCCTGGGATGAAGTGGTGCTGAGCGTGATGATGGCCAGCCCGACCCTGCAGACCCTGCCCGTGAAAATGTGGACCACCCTGCGCCAGGACCTGACCCCGGTGATCGCCGTCGCTTCGACGCTGCTGATCGGTCTGTCCGTACTGGTCATGGTGATCGCCGCCGTGCTGCGCCGGCGCAACCCTGCAAGCGCCTGAGCGCCGAGGTAAAGAAAATGAGTGCCGTGATCCAAGACACCCGCGAAAACAAGACCCTGGTCAGCCTGCGCAACCTGAACAAGCACTACGGCGACTTCGCCGCCGTGGACAACATCAGCCTGGACATCCAGGACGGCGAGTTCCTCACCTTCCTCGGCTCCAGCGGCTCGGGCAAGAGCACCACCCTGTCCATGCTGGCCGGTTTCGAGACGCCGAGCTCGGGCGAGATCCTGGTGGACGGCAAGTCCCTGGTGAACGTGCCGCCGCACAAGCGCGACATTGGCATGGTGTTCCAGCGCTATTCGCTGTTCCCCCACCTGAATGTGCGCGACAACATCGGCTTCCCCCTGGACATCCGCAAGCAGGCCGCCGGTGAGCGCGAGCGCCGCGTGGAGGCCATGCTCAAGCTGGTGCAGCTGGAGAAGTTCGCCCAGCGCCGCCCGGCCCAGCTGTCCGGCGGCCAGCAGCAGCGCGTGGCCATCGCCCGGGCACTGGTGTACGAACCGCGCATCCTGCTGATGGACGAACCCCTGGGTGCCCTGGACAAGAAGCTGCGCGAGGACCTGCAGGACGAGCTGCGCCACCTGCACCGTCGCCTCGGCATCACCATCGTCTACGTTACCCACGACCAGGAAGAAGCCATGCGCCTGTCCCAGCGCATCGCCATCTTCAGCCACGGCAAGATCGTCGGCCTCGGCAGCGGCTACGACCTCTACCAGAGCCCGCCGAATGCCTTCGTCGCCTCCTTCCTGGGCAACTCCAACTTCCTCAGGGTCAAGGCCCAGGGCAATGCCGCCGCCCACTTCGAAGGCCAGTCCCTGGCCATCCGCCCCACCGCCAGCCTGCAGAATGGCCAGGAACTGGTGCTGATGGTGCGCCCGGAAAAGGCCCAGGTGCTGACCCCGGACCAGGCCGCCAGCGAACCGCTGGCCGCCGGCTGGAACCAGATCCCGGCCAAGGTGGCGGAAACCGTGTTCCTCGGTGAATGCCTGACCTGTAGCGTGACCACGGCCGGTGGCGCCAGCCTGACCCTCAAGGAACTGTCCGGCAGCGCCGCGCAACTGCAACCGGGCGCCCCGGTGCTGGTGCGCTGGGCCGCGGCGGATGCCTGCGTCTACACCGAGTGGAACGAGAGCGACCTGGTCAAGGGGGCCGGGGCGCACTGAAACACCTCCCTGCCAAGGGTGGATAACGCCTTTTTGTCCACCGTCGGTGTTACGGCCAGTCCCGTCTGGTGGACAGAAAAACGCTGTCCACCCTACGAGACGGACATCACCCTCGCCGGGGATGTCCGTCTCGACCACGGGGTGCCTACAGGTTGCGACTGTCGCTGCGCCGGAATCCCGTCACTGGCAAAAAACGACGCCAAGTCCCCTCCAGAAACTCCCTCAAATGCCCTGAAACCCCCAATCTTTGGGCTTCTACCGCTTATGCCAGCATTTTGACCTTTCGCTGATTGCGACTCATCCCGCTCATTGACACACCCTGTTACAAAGAAAAGGATTATCCCCGAGGCCACGGCGCCACTGCAGCCTCGCACCCGATGCCGCGTGCCGCAGCGCCGCCGACTCCAGACAGCAGCGCGACGGCCTCCGCTCCACCCGTGCCTCTTCAGGTGGCCCGCTTCCTCTCTCGGTGTGTTCCTCTCTCTTTGATAGCGAGGTGGGTATGTCTGCCCGGAATACGCGTGCGATCTCGAAGGCCCTGAACAGGGTGCCGGCGATCTTCAAATCCTCAGGCTTCTTCATCGGCACGCTGATGGCGCTGGATCTCTATGCCGCTGTCGCCATTCCGCTGGACCTGTTCGGGCCGCCCCCCGCGGACGCCCCCTCCCATTTCACCGGTCCGCCGAAGAACGCCCAGGCCGCGCTGGAAGCCCTGGAAACCGCCGCCCCGGCCAACATCGGTTCCTTCGAGGAACCCAACGGCATTGCCGGAGACCGCGACGAGACGCGGGTCGAGAACGTGCTGCCGCCGCCGGATTGGGAAAAGTGGGCGCGCAAGGACGTCTACCGCATCGGCGAAGACAGCGAGAGCCAGCAGGTGGTGGAAATGGCCGTGCACTTCCGCGAGTTCGCCGGGACCTACATGGAGCACTGCCACAACACCCAGCATGAGGACAATTCCATGCTGCTGCGCTGGGACATCGAGCACCCCGGCCAGGTCCAGCTGATGCCCACGCCGCTGCCCAGTTGGGATGGGGTGAAATACGTCGACTCGGCAGCCCTGCCGACCTTCCGCTCCGGTGACGGAACCGGCCAGGCCAGCCGCTGACTGCAAGCGGGGCGGAGCCGCCGGGCTCCGCTCCGGGGGAGAGGATCGATGCGCATTCCGCGATTTCACTGGCTGGCCCTCGCCGCCCTGACGGTGGCCACCGCCTGTGCCAGCCTTTGGTTCGGCATCGATCATGGCCGGCGCCCCGTCACGTCCGCCAGTGCCTGGGGACGCGACTACTTCCCCAACACCGAGCTGATCGACCAGAACGGCCAGCACCTGCGTTTCTTCGACGACCTGATCGAAGGCAAGGTGGTGGCGATCAACTTCATCTTCACCAGTTGCGGTGATTCCTGCCCGCTGGAAACCGCACGCCTGCGCCAGATCCAGAAGCTCCTCGGCGACCGGGTCGGGCGGGACATCCACTTCTACTCCATCAGCATCGACCCGCTCCACGACACGCCCGAAGTCCTCAAGGCGTATGCGGAAAAATTCAAGGTGGCGCCGGGTTGGCGGTTCCTCACCGGCGACTACGAGCAGATCACCCAGTTGCGCGAAAGGCTCGGCATGCTGGCGCCGGGCGAAGACCCCGCCAACCTCAAGCAGCACAACCTCAGCCTGTTGATCGGCAACCAGGCCACCGGCGAGTGGATCAAGGTCTCGCCCTTCGAGAATCCCTACATCCTCGCCGACAAGCTCGGCAACGGTCTGCAGAACTGGCGCCAGGCCAGTCCGACCGCTCGCGGCTATGCCGATGCCCCGGCGATCCGCACGCCGTCCACCGGCGAACAGGTATTCCGCACCCGCTGCAGCGCCTGCCACACCCTGGGCCCCCAGGACGGCGGACTGGGCGGCCTGCGCGGCGTCGGCCCCGACCTGCTCGGCGTGACCCGGCTGCGCGACCGCCGGTGGCTGGAACGCTGGCTCAGGGAGCCGGACCGCATGCTCGCCGAGCAGGACCCGCTCGCCACCGAACTCTACCGCCAGTACAACCAGCTCCCCATGCCCAACCTGCGCCTGACCGATGTGGATATCCAGGCGCTGATCCGCTACATGGACGATGAAGCGCTGAGGCAGGCGCAGCGGTGAGATCCCGCGCCCGCTCTTTGTGGGGGCGAATTCATTCGCCAAGGGCAACGCAGTTGCCCCCTGCAATCCCTAAGGGCAGACCTTCGGCCTGCTTGGCGAATAAATTCGCCCCTACAAAAAAGCCGCTTGTGCCAACGCTCAACCTCATCAGCCGCACCGACCCTCAGGGGCGAATTCATTCGCCAAGGGCAACGCAGTTGCCCCTGCAATCCCTAAGGGCAGACCTTCGGCCTGCTTGGCGAATAAATTCGCCCCTACAAAAAAGCCGCTTGTGCCAACACTCGACCTCATCAGCCGCACCGACCCACTGTAGGGGCGAATTCATTCGCCAAGGGCAACGCAGTTGCCCCCTGCAATCCCTAAGGGCAGACCTTCGGCCTGCTTGGCGAATAAATTCGCCCCTACAAAAAAGCCGCTTGTGCCAACGCTCAACCTCATTAGCCGTACCGCCCCACTGTAGGGGCGAATTCATTCGCCAAGGGCAACGCAGTTGCCCCTACAGGTCTCAAGCAACCTCTGGGCATGTCACCCGTTCATTGGCCTTGCTCATCTCCTCCACCAGGAAATCGATGAAGGCCCTGCTCTTCTGCGGCAGGCGGCGCGATGCGGGGTAGACGGCGTTGATGCTGATGGGCGGCGCCTGCCACTGGCAGAGCACCGCCACCAGCCGGCCGGCGGCCAGCGCTTCATCGACGATGAAGCTGGGCAGCAGGGCGATGCCCATGCCGGCCTCGGCGGCCTGGGCAAGGAAGTCGCCGTTGTTGGCCTGCAGCGGTCCGTTGAGCTGCACGCGGCGGGTTTCCTCGCCGTTGCTGAGGGCCAGGCTGACCCCGCTCTGCAGGTAGCCGTAACCGAGGAAGGCGTGACTGGCGAGGTCCTCCGGCGACTGCGGCATCCCGGCACGTTCCAGATAGGCCGGTGAGGCCACCAGGTAGCGCGGCGCCGGCGCGATGGTGCGCGCCACCATGGATGAATCCGCCAGGCTGGCGATGCGGATGGTGACATCGAAGCCACCGCGCACCGGGTCCACCTGCTGGTCGCTAAGCACCAGTTGCAGCTCGATCTGCGGATGCCGCTCATGGAAGAGCGGAATCAGCAGCCCCAGCTTGCGCAGCCCGAAGGACATGGGTGCGTTCACCCGCAGCACGCCGCGCAACTCCCCCACGCCGTCCCGCGCCCGCTGCTCGGCCTCGTCCAGGGCCGCCAGCAGGTCCCGCGCCGACTCGAAATACTCCGTCCCCGCCTCGGTGAGGTGCAGGCTGCGTGTGGTGCGCACCAGCAATTGCACGCCGATCGCCTCCTCCAGCGCCTGCACCTGTTTGCTCACCGTGGAGCGTGGCAGGCCCAGCGCCCGCGCCGCAGCGGCAAAGCCATTGCTGCGCACGGTTTCGATAAAGGCGCGCATGCATTCGACCCTGTCCATCAATGTCTCCAACTCAGAATCAATCAAGTTCAAATATAGCTAATTGTTTCTCTTAATGGGTGAGCACAAACTTCATCCCAAGTCGGAACCAAACAGCCTTCACGAAGAAGGCACCGGCCAGGAAGAAATCCAAAAATCACTGCACCAGGAGAAATGCCATGTCCATCCGCGAACTGCTGAACCCGACCAACTCCACCCTGATCCTGATCGACCACCAGCCGCAAATGGCCTTTGGCGTGCAGTCCATTGACCGCCAGCAACTGAAGAACAACACCGTAGCTCTGGCCAAGAGCGCCAAGATCTTCAACGTTCCGACCATCCTCACCTCCGTGGAAACCGAAAGCTTCAGCGGCTTCATCTGGCCGGAACTGCTGGGTGTGTTCCCAGGCCAGCAGCCCGTCGAGCGCACCTCGATGAACTCCTGGGAAGACGAGAAATTCGTCGCTGCCGTGAAAGCCACCGGCCGCAAGAAACTGGTGATGGCCGCCCTCTGGACTGAAGTCTGCCTGACCTTCCCCGCCCTGGAAGCCATCGAAGCCGGCTACGAGGTCTACATTGTTACCGATGCCTCCGGCGGCACTTCCCAGGAAGCCCACGACATGGCGGTGCAGCGCATGATCCAGGCCGGCGCGATCCCGGTGACCTGGCAGCAGGTCCTGCTCGAGTACCAGCGCGACTGGTCGAAGCGCGAAAGCTACGACGCCGTGATGGAGCTGGTGCGCGAGCACAGCGGCGCCTACGGCATGGGCGTGGACTACGCCTACACCATGGTCCACAAGGCACCCCAGCGCCAGGTGAAGTAAGTCCCCAGGCCGGACGTGCCCGCCGCGTCCGGCCCTTCTCCATCCGCTGCACGGAGCACTCCGCGATGACCCCAGACGACGTCGTGACCCTGCTGATCCGCCACCGGATCAAGCAAGGACAGGAACAGCAATACGAAGCCTGGCTGCGGCGCATCATCGCGATCGCCAAGGGCTACCCCGGCCACCTCGGCATCGACGTGGTGCGCGACAGGAAGGACGGCCTGCACCTGTTCACCTCCATCCTGCGCTTCGCCTCGACCGCCCAGCTGCAGGCCTGGCTGGATTCCGCCGAGCGCCGCCAACTGGTCGAGGAAGTCAGTCCCCTGCTCGCCGATGGCGACCAGCTTGAGATCAACCCCGAGCGGGAATTCTGGTTCACCCCGGCCCCGGCCGACATGCCCCAGCCACCGCGCTGGAAGCAGGCCTGCGTCACCTTCCTGGTGATCCTGCCACTGGCCCTGCTGGTGCCACTGCTCTGGCAGCCGCTGTTCAGGCTGTGGCCCTGGCTCGGAGGCTATGTGCCGAGCAATGTGGTCATCACCCTCAGCATCGTCATGCTGGTTGTCTATCTTTTCATGCCGCCGGTGACGCGTTTCTTCGCCGGCTGGCTGAACCAACGCTGAGCCCAGGGAGGGTTCCATGAGCGACGATCCATCCAGCAACAGCCGCCGCCAGTTCCTCGCTGCCAGCACGGTGCTCGGTGCCGCCGGCGCGCTCTGGTCCGCACTGCCCTTCTCCGCCCATGCCACGACTTCAGGGGGTTCCATGTTTGCCGATCTGATCCTGTTCAACGGCCGCTTGCACACCGTCGACCGCGCCAAGCCCACCGCCAGCGCGGTGGCCATCAAGGACGGCAAGTTCCTCGCCGTCGGCACCGATGCCGAGGCCATGGCCCTGCGCGGCGACGCCACCCAGGTGATCGACCTCAAGCAGCGCACGGTGATCCCCGGCCTCAACGACTCGCACCTGCACCTGATTCGCGGCGGCCTCAACTACAACCTGGAACTGCGCTGGGAAGGCGTGCCGTCGCTGGCCGACGCCCTGCGCCTGCTGAAAGACCAGGCCGAGCGCACCCCCTCGCCGCAGTGGGTGCGGGTGGTCGGCGGCTGGAACGAATTCCAGTTCGCCGAAAAGCGCATGCCCACCCTGGAGGAGCTGAACAAGGCGGCGCCGGACACCCCGGTGTTCGTCCTCCACCTCTACGACCGCGCCCTGCTCAACCGCGCCGCGCTGAAGGCGGTGGGCTACACCAAGGACACCCCCAACCCGCCCGGTGGCGAGATCCAGCGTGACGCCAACGGCAACCCCACCGGCAT